>DASRZB010000272.1:0-3529 GCA_035653855.1 Acidothermaceae bacterium
CCTTTGTCCTCAACTGGAGGGGTGCGGTTTCACATGTACGCCAAGACATCACGACGTCTTGCCCACGTGATCACTGTCGGCGTATTGGCCGGCGCGGCAGCCACCATGCTGGTGTCCGGAACGGCCAGCGCACATACGAGCAATATTGCTGGTGTCGCGACCTGTGACGCGACAACCCAAACATGGTCGATTCAGTGGTCCGGTCAGACGGACGCGGTTCCATCGCATGACATCGCCACGGTCACGACCACCGCACACACGCCAAGTGGGTCCACCGTGCCCGTGACGGTCACCACAACGTTGGCTCCCAACGCCAACTATGCATTGACTCAGACCGGGATTGCTGGCGCGACCACGTCGGCGTCCCTCACCGTGCGCGTGGCTTGGACTCCGGACACCAGCAAGTCCGGCAACACCTCACGCAACAGTGACACTTTCGCGGTCAACGCCTCGGGAAGTGTGCAGCTCAGCGGCAGCTGTGTGAGCGGTTCGGCGACGCCGACACCGACACCGACACCGACACCGACACCGACACCGACACCGACGGTAACCCCGGTCGTGGTGATCCCGACGACGGGCACGCCATCGCCCACAGTCACGCCATCGCCCACAGTCACGCCTTCGCCCACAGTCACGGCATCGGTGCTCGGCGTCACGTTCGCTAGGCCGCCGACGGCTACACCGCCGGCTCCTTCTTTGCCGTTCACCGGGATGCCGCTAGTTCCGCTGCTCGGGCTCGCGTTCGGACTGGTGCTTGTTGGTGGGCCGCTCATGAGCTCGGTGCATCGGCATCGCTTAACGCGCTCTTGAACAAGTCGGACCGATGCTCTGCTCTGAGTCGATGGCCACTCAGAGCAAAGCAGCCGCGAGCCGCAGCTGTGGTGTCGGGCACCGCGGCCGAAGGTGGTGCTTCGACGACTGCTCAGTCCTCGATCGCGCTGGTGCCCCGAGCCATCGCGGCGGCGACGCGCTCACGCATCGCGTTCAAGACGACGTCCGGATGCCCGACCCAATCCAACAACTCGCCGACGACTCGAATCGGCTCAAGGCTGCGAAACGACTGCGTCGGATTGCCTACGAACTTCTTGTCGGTCACGTTCGGATCGTCCTCGAAGCCGCCCGTCGGCTCAACGATGTAGATGTGCCCTCGGCCGTCGCCAGCAGCCAGTTCCGCACCCCACGTCGCCGCATCGAGCGTCGCGGTGAAGTAGATGTAGTTCATCACCCGACCCGGCTCGAAATTCGACTCCCGGCCCGGCGCCAGTAACTCGCCAACCGGGAGGTCAGCCTTCGTGCCATGGAGGTAGACGCCGGGTTGATATACCTCAAACGGCGGCACCGGTGCCCGCGTTGTAGTCATGGGCTGGAAGCTAGACCCCGGGGACGATGCGCAGATCGCGCACCGCGCCACCGTCCAGCGCAGCGAGGGCCTCCTGATAGGCGGCGCTCTCGTGCGCGTTGCGCGCCGCCTCGACTGAGGCGAATTCGATCATCACCACACGCGTCATCTTGCCGTCTTCGTACACCAACTCAGGAAGCCCGCGCGTGATGAACGTACCGCCGGCCGCCTCGAGTGCAGGTTTGGACAACCTCGCGTACGCAGCGAACTTTTCCTGGTCGATGTCGTCGGAGTAGATGCTGATCCAGTATGCAGTCATGCGTCCATATTGCCGGACGTCGGCGGCAGCGTGCGGCCGAGGTCGGTGAGTACTCGCATCGCCACGTTGTGACCGGCCGCGCCGATCACCGAACCGGCCGGGTGACAGCCCGCTCCTCCGGCGTACAGCCCGGAAACCCCTGTCGAATAAGGCATTCTGTCGACGAACGCGACGGCGTTGTCGACATGATGGATGTGTCCGCGGGTCATACCAAAGTGCGCCTCGATGTCGGGTGGTGCCAGCGCGAAGGTGTCGGCGACCAGATCGGACGTTCCCGGCGCGAACTGATCGCAGATGCCAAGCAGCTTCTCGACGTAACCCGCACGCTCGGCGTCCCAACTCGACCCGGCAATGTCGTAGGGCACCCATTCGACAAAGAGCGCCGACGAGTGATGACCGCCCGCGTCCTGCAAGCTCGGATCGACCGTGGTGTGGATGTACCACTCGATCGTGGGGAAGTCGGCGAGCTTGCCCGCCTTCACCTCCGCATACGTGCGCTTCAGTGAGCCGAGCACGTCGTCTTGCGGCAGCAGATGGATCGTCGCCCCGTGTTGGCCGCGCCGCTCAGGCAGGCAGCTGAACGTGGGCAGATCGGTGAGCGCCAGGTTGACCTTCATCGTGGTGCCGTAGTGCTTCCAACTGTCGAGCTTGTCGTTGATCGAGGCGGGCAAGTTCGAAGCGCCGACAAGCTGGCGCAACCGGAAGGGGTCGGTGGCAGCGACAACGTTCTCGCTCGCAATGGCGTCGGCTTTGTCAAGGACGATGCCCCGCACCGCGCCGTCCGATATCTCGATGCTTGTCACGGCTCGACCGGTGACGATCGTCGCGCCCGCATCTTCGGCGAGCCGCGCGATCGTGGTGGTGACGGTGCCCATGCCACCGCGCACCACCATCCAGGTGCCGTCGGAGCCCGGCAACCGGCACATGTTGTGCACCAGGAAGTTGTGGCCGGAGCCAGGCGTGTCCCATGTCGCGTCGAGACCTGACAGCCCATCGGTGACGGCGTACATAGCCTTCACAAGGTCACTGGTGAACCCGAAACGGTCGAGATACTCCCCGACAGTCCCCCGACACAGATCGACGAAGGTCGAGCGAAGCTCCGTGCGGATGTAGCGCTGCGCTGTCTCCTCGAGAGTCAAGGGCTCGGTGAGCCAGGCAGGCGCAAGGTCGGCACGCAGCAGGTCGAGTTCGGCCTGCAGCGCTTCGTCAGCTTTCCAGTCAGCAGCGGAGAAGAAGTCTTCATACTGGCGTCGAGTGGCTTCGCGGTCGGAGCCGAACAACAGATACCGATCGCCAGTGGTCGGCAGGAAATAGTGCGGATCGCGACGCAGCACCGGGAACTCGACGCCAAGCTTGCGAGGTAGTTCGGGCGGCATCAGTCCGAGCAGGTAGGCACCGGTCGATTGCGAAAGTCCAGGGACGCGCGCGAACGGCTGCTCCGTCTTCGCTGCCCCACCAACTTGTTGCGCCGCCTCGACGACAACAACGTCGAGCCCACTGCGCGCAAGAAAGGTCGCCGCAACAAGACCGTTGTGGCCGGCGCCGACAACGATGACGTCAGCCCGCGGGGGCAGGGCATTCACGTCAGGCGAGGTGCGAGGTGCCGGTCTGGTTCTCCAGGCGGGCCAGGCGCTCGACCAGCCATGTCCAGCCGTTCTCGTTGTGCTGCTCGCGGTGCCAGCCCCATAGCAATTCGTGGACGGCGGCACTGTGCTCGACGTGTGCCAGTACCGCGACTCGAGACCCAGGCGGAAGGAGCTCGGCCTTAAAGGATTCGCTGACCATCCCGGTCTGGGTATCGCGGTGCGCGTCGGCAGCCTGGCCGCCAAGCCATGCCGGGGTCAGTTCGGCCTCGGCCGCCATGGCGCCGG
>DASRZB010000273.1:0-6521 GCA_035653855.1 Acidothermaceae bacterium
TCGGGACGGCGCTGAACCAGCCGCTGCCCGCATCGGTGACATCGATCGAGTTCACCGACGAGTTTGGCAAGCGGGTGACGTTGGCCGCGTTCAAGGGAAAGTCCGTGGTGTTCACGCCTTTCATGACGCTGTGCCAGGAGACGTGTCCGCTCACGACGAGCAATCTGCAGCTCCTCGACAAGTCGGTCATCAAGGCTCACCAAGAAAACAACGTGCAGATCGTCATGATCACCATCGACCCGGCGCGTGACACGGTCGCCCGCCTGCACGCCTACCGGTCGGTCGCGCAGATCACCCAACCGAACTGGACGCTCCTGACCGCCGCGCCCGCCGATCTCACGGCGATGTGGAAAGCGCTCGGTGTCGACGTCGAGAAGACGGCCGAAGGCAACCCGCCCGGCATCGACTGGATGACCGGTGCGCCGCTCACCTACGACCTCAGCCACACCGACGAAGTGTTCATGCTGAACAAGTCGGGCAACGAGCGGTTCCTGATCGACGGGATGCCGAACACGCAAGGTATGGCTCCGCCACCGATTCTCGACAAGTTCCTCAATAGCGAGGGTCAGGACAACCTCGCCCACCCCGACGCCTCGACCTGGACCGTCGCGGACGCAACGACCTCCCTCGCCTGGGTGCTGGGCAAACACCTCCCGAAGGCGTAACCCCGGGGTCCAGGTCACTTTCCCGGACGCTTTGCTCTGCCACGTATGTGCGGCAGACCTGCTCTGCCACGTATGTGCGGCAGAGCAAAGCGCGGGAAAGAGTGGTCCCGCGCCGCGCGCGACACCGAAAGCGTCTACTGGCCGCGGTCTCCGTACCAGGCGGCGAGCTTGCCGCGGCGACTGACGGCTCGGAGGCGGCGTTCGGCCTCGACCCGCGCGGACGCGGTCGTCACGATCAGCAACGAGTCGCCTCGACGCAACTCTGTCTCGTCGGTGGGCACAAAGCTCACCCCGTCGCGGACGACGAGGGTGACCGCAGCGCCGCGAGGTAGCCGTAGCTCGAAGATCTCGACTCCGTGCAACAGCGAGCCCGGCGGAATGCTCAGTTGCAGCACTTCCGCGTCGAGGTCCTCCAGTGGCGCGGCCTCGACGTCGATGTGTGTCGGCTCGGCCGCGACGACCAACCCCAGTCGGCGGGCGACCAGGGGCAGTGTCGGTCCCTGCACGAGGGTAAACACAACGACGAGCACGAATACCAGGCCGAACAGCTCACGGCTACGGGGAACGCCTGCGGTTACGGGGACGGTGGCCAGCACAATCGGTACCGCACCCCGCAACCCTGCCCACGAGAGAAACAGCCGCTCAGCGCGACCGAACGCGGCAACGCGAACCCGCCGAATTCGCAGCGGCAGCAGGGAGACAGCGACTGAGACGGGTCGGGCCAGCAGCAGTAGCGCTGAACCGACGGCGATCGCGGGCAAGATCTCACGGGGAAGCGCCGACGGAATCACGAGCACTCCGAGCATGACGAACAGCGAGATCTGCGCCAGCCACGCGATCCCTTCGGCGAAGCTGCGCGTTGCGGGCCGATGTGGCAGCCGCGAATTGCCGAGCAGCAGACCCGACACGTACACCGCAAGGAATCCCGACGCATGCGCGAGTGCCGCCGTCGCGAATCCGGCGACGGCAAGCGCCAGTACCGCCAGTGGATACAAGCCGGACGCCGGTAACGCGAGCCGGCGCAGCGCCAAGACTCCGAGCCAAGCCACACCAAGACCGATGGCGGCGCCCGCGATCAGCTCGTAGCCCACCAACGCAATGACGAGGCCGGCGTTCGTCTGCGGATGGTGCGAGCTCAACAACACGACCGCGATAACCGCGGGCGCGTCGTTCAGTCCGGACTCGACCTCGAGCACTCCAGCGAGGCGGCCAGGCAGTTTTAGCCTGCGCAGCATGGAAAAAACGGCCGCTGCGTCGGTCGACGACACGATCGCTCCGAGAAGGAACGCGAGGCGCCAACTGCCGCCGAGCACGAGGTGCGCGATGAGCGCAGTAACGCCCATGCTGATCGCGACCCCAAGCGTGGAGAGCAGCGCGGCCGGCACGACGGCCGCCTTCACGTCGTCCCATCTCGTTGTAAGTCCACCCTCGGCGAGGATCAGCACGAGCGCCGCAAGCCCGAGCGACTGCGCGCGCCGAGCGTCGTCGAAGTGCACGATGCTCTGCAGCGCGAGGCCGATCGCGAGATAGACGAGCAGGCCGGGCAGTCCGATGCGGGTCGCAAACCTGACCGCGACAATCGCGGCGAGCAGCACGACGGCGCCGAGGAGCAGCGTCAGGTCGAGCTGGGTCGCGCCCATGAGGGGTCAGCCGTCCGCGGCAGTGCCGAAGTACCGCACTCCGCTCGGAGTCAGTGCGCCGTCGACGATGCGGTCATGCGGTTCGTTCGGCACCGCATCAAGAACCTCATCATCGTGGACGACGGCAAGCACGGTCTGCCCGGGCCGCACCCGAGTCAGCGCCCTGTCGTACGAGCCACCCCCGCGGCCGAGGCGGTGTCCGCTCAGATCGACCGCGAGTGCGGGAGCGAGGATCACATCGGCGTCGGTGATTGCCTCGAGTCCCAACGGGGTGCCGTCCGGCACCTCAATCCAGTCGAGGTCCGCGTCGGGGAGCACGGTCGATGCGAGCGAGCGCACTCGCTGGTCGGCGAGCCATTCGATGAGCGGGCCGGTGCCAGGCTCGGTCGCGAACGACAGGTACAGCGCGACGACGCGCAGCGGCGCGACGGGCCTGATGTCGCCGCCGCGGATCCGTGACTCGAATTCGGCCGCGAAGACCTGCGCGAGGGCGGCCGCGATCCACGCTCGGTCGGCGTCCGTGCGGTGGGTTCGGCGTGCGAGCAATTCCCGGCGGAGGGACCTCTTGGCCGCGGCGACGTCCGGGGAGCTCATCACCCATCCCCCTTCATGTCCTGTTTGACCGTGTATGTGGCTGTGGAGAAACGACTTATCCCCCGGCTGGAGGCTTCGCAGGGAAGGGTGTCCATGCGAGCATCGCATGGGGAGTTACGCCGCAAGTTAACGACAGTGGTTGCCGAAGAGGGTGGCAACGGTTGCCGCAAAGCGTGGCGACGAACACCGGAGGTGCCGACAGAATGGCGTTGCGCACCCGGCTCTCCCTTGCCTTCGTTCTGATCGTCTTGATCCCGATCCTGGTCGGTGCCATCGCGGTCCTGATCGCCGTCCCGCACATCTTGAAGAGTCAGATCGGCACCCGGCTGCGGACGGCAGGGGTCAGCGTCACCGACGTCCTTGCCGCGAGGTGCACGCAGGCGCAGCAGGCGGCGCAGTTGCTCGGACTCGAGGTGGCCACGCTCGGCCCGCAGGCCGCCGTCACCCACATGGTGAGCGACCGCACGGTCGACTACGCGGTCGTGTCCGGGAGCAACGGCGCGATTGTCGCGAGCGCCGGGAAACTTGCCGGGGCCCCCGCGCAGGTGGGGACGTCGACCCTGAACAGCTGCGGCGACGCGAAGAACGCGAACGTCGCGATTTCCAGTCGCGCGGGTCTGGCGATTGCGGAGAGCCCGCAACTCAGCCAAGTCGCCGTCGCGTACTCGGTCGGGCCGACGACGGCGGCCAGCCTTCGTACGGCGCTGTCGGGTTCGACCGCCGTCACGCTCACGACCGGCGGCGCATTGGTGTCGAGCACGCTGACGGGTACGCAGGCAGCGAAGCAGACCGCCGCAGCGAAAGCGCAGCAAGGCCAGCCGGCTACTACGAGCCCGAGAGTCTTTGACGAAGCCGGCCGGATCCTCGCGTTCGTGCCGCCGTCCACGAATCAGCCCTACGGCGTCATCGTCAGCGAACGGGTGCCCGACACGACGAACCTCACGCTGGTGCTGGCCGCGATCGTGCTCGTGACGATCCTCGCCGGACTCGTCATGGGCCGCTTGCTCGCTCGGCTCATCTCCGGCCCCGTCGTCGAGCTGTCTGAGGCTGCCGCGCGGGCTGCGAGTGGTGACCTCGACATCGCGATTCCGGTGCGGAGCAAGGACGAGGTCGGCCAGCTCGCGACCGCGTTCAACCACATGACGCGTGAGTTGCAGACCTATATCCGCCAGCTCGAAAGCAGTCGCGACGAGTTGCGGCAAAACCTCGACCGGCTCGGCGCGACCCTGACGCACACGCACGACCTCGACGGGATTCTCGCGGTCGTCCTTGACACCGCGATCGGCAGCGCTCAGGCGACCGGCGGCGCGATCATGTTCCTCGACGCCGATGGCAATCTCACGGTGCAGGTGCGTCGGGGCGAGGTCGCTGAGAGCGTTGACGTCGGCACCGTCGTTCCGCTCGGCAAGGGCATCTCGGGTCAGGTCGCGGCCACCGGCGAGCCGGTGTGCGGGCGGGTCGGCGAAGGACCGGGGCTGCGACGAGTGCCCAGCGAGCCGGACGCGGCGTCAGTGATCGCCGTCCCGCTGAAGCAGTCCGGCCGAATCGTTGGTGTGCTGAACCTTTACGACAAGGAGGGCGCGCGCGAGTTCACCTCGCACGACCTCGACACGATTCTCGCGTTCAGTACGCAGGCCGGCGTTGCGATCGACAACGTGTTGTTGCATCAAGAGGCGCAGCGCCTGAGCCTCACCGATCCGCTGACGGGCCTGTGGAATTACCGCTATCTCACGATCGGCCTCGGTCACGAAATCGAGCGCGCCACCCGATTCAGTCGACCGCTCGCGGCGCTGATGCTCGACCTCGACCGCTTCAAGTCGATCAACGACAAGTACGGACACCAGGTCGGCGACGCGGTGCTGATCGAGTTGGCCGGCCGGATGCGCGCCGAGGTCCGCGAGGTCGACACCGTCTCGCGCTACGGCGGCGAGGAGTTCGTGATCGTGCTGCCCGAGACCGACGCGATTGGCGCCGCGCGTCTTGCTACAAGGCTCGGTACCGTCATCAGGTCGACCCCGTTCTGCCTCGACCTCGGCGCCAACGGTCACGCGGTCGACCCGCGAACCGGCCTCAACGTGACCGCTTCGATCGGCGTTGCGGTGTTCCCCGAGCACGGCATGACGCCGTCGCGGTTGCTGCGCAGCGCTGACGACGCTCTGTATGCAGCGAAGGACGCAGGCCGCGATGGCTGGCGCTTTGCACTGGCCACGGAGGACGACGCCACGAACCAACAACGCCGAGTTCTCGTCGTCCCAGATACCGATATTGCGCTACCTGAAGGCGCAGATCGGCCCCGCATCAGCGACGACTGAGCCCGGTTTGCCCGAGGACCGAGCCAAAACGTTAGGGTTCGGTCATGGCGGATCAGAAGGTCACCAAGGCCGTCATCCCGGCCGCCGGTCTCGGCACCCGCTTCCTGCCTGCCACCAAGGCGACGCCGAAAGAGATGCTGCCGGTCGTCGACAAGCCGGCGATCCAGTACGTCGTCGAGGAGGCCGTCGCCGCCGGGCTTGACGACATCTTGATGATCACGGGACGCAGCAAGCGGGCACTGGAGGACCACTTCGACCGCAACTATGAACTCGAAGAGACGCTTCGCGCCAAGGGGGACGCCGACCGGTTGTCGCTCGTCCAGGAGGCGACGGATCTGGCGACGGTGCACTACGTGCGCCAGGGCGAACCGCGCGGTTTGGGCCACGCCGTTCTCGTCGCTGCGCAGCACGTGGGCAACGAGGCGTTCGCAGTGCTGCTCGGTGACGACCTCATCGACGAACGCGACCCACTGCTGTCGCGCATGGTCGAGGTCCAGGAGCGACTTGGCGGCAGCGTCATTGCGTTGATCGAAGTCGAGCCGTCCCAGATCCATTTGTACGGTTGCGCAGCGGTCGTGGCGACCGACGAAGAAGACGTCGTCCTGGTCACTGATCTCATCGAGAAGCCGAAGACCAACGCACCGAGCAATCTGGCGATCATCGGTCGCTACGTGATCGCGCCAGAGGTATTCGACGTGCTGCGTGAGACGCCTCCTGGGGCCGGCGGCGAGATTCAACTCACCGACGCATTGCGGGTGCTCGCCGGCCGCTCTGACCACGGTGGGCCGGTGCACGGCGTGTTGTTCCGAGGTCGGCGATACGACACTGGTGACCGCGCTGAGTACCTGCGCGCGGTGATCACCCTTGCCGTCGATCGTGCCGACCTTGGCCCGGATTTGCTTGTCTGGCTACGAAATTTCGTGAAGCGGCAGGACGCCGCTGTCGAGGACCGCGCGA
Organism: Acidothermaceae bacterium; assembly: GCA_035653855.1. GTDB lineage: Bacteria > Actinomycetota > Actinomycetes > Acidothermales > Acidothermaceae > PALSA-607. The sequence goes on from DASRZB010000273.1 coordinate 6,169, forward strand.
ACGCATGAGAACCGTCGACGAACACCTGACTGCGGTGCTCGGGACGCTTGCTCCGTTGCCACCGCTTGAGGTGAACCTGCTCGATGCGCACGGCTGTGCGCTCGCTGAAGACATCGTCGCGTGGCGGCCGTTGCCCGGCTTCGACAACTCGTCGATGGACGGTTATGCGCTGCGCTCCGTCGACGTTGCCTCGGCGACCCCGGAGACTCCCGTCGAGTTGCCCGTCATCGGCGACATCGCGGCCGGTAGCGGTGGCGTCTATTCGGTGAACGCCGGACTCGCCGTACGCATCATGACCGGCGCACCGATTCCGGCCGGCGCCGACTGCGTGATTCCGGTCGAATGGACGGACG
>DASRZB010000274.1:0-3636 GCA_035653855.1 Acidothermaceae bacterium
GCATAGTGCAACGCAGCGGATCGTGCTCCCCCAGCGCCGAGGCCGACCAGCGCCTCTGCGCCCATCTCCCGGGACGTGCCCTATGCTTTCCCTGTGCAGCCTTGATCACAGGCGCAGATGCATTGATCAGGGCCCGAACGCTGCTCGGACCCGCCAAGCCACCGACCTGCGGTTTTACTCAACCCGTAACTGCCTGGTCGAGAGTTCATACATCGTGGCGGGGGACTCCAATGAACCCCTGCTGACCGAGTTACGAGCTGAACGACCGGTTCGGTCTCGTAACCCGAGGTCGACTACTTCGCCGGTGATGGTCGGCTGGCGGTGCGTATTGTGTGAGGCCAAGACCACCCGGCAAGATTCGAAATACCGTCGAAGCCGACGATCGCGCCGTCAGGAAGGGTTCCGATGCCGTCGAAGCCGACGATGGCGCAGCTACATCTTCTAATTGAGTGCCTTGGTTGGGCCTGCCTCGCGGACTGTGGAAGCTACGAAGTGGGCGAGTCGCCGGGTGGAGATTCGGCAGGCGATGGATCGTCGGGAACGACGGCGATGCGGCGGCGCCACTTGCTCGGGATCGGCAGGTTGGTGTTGATGATGAGAACGCCGACGAGCGATGGGTACTTGGGGTCGTCGAGGCCATGGAGCTTTGGCGTGAGCCAGCCGATGTAGTTCTCGATGACGCCGGGCGGCGACGTCTTGCGGCCGTGGTCCAGGATGACAAGGCACGAGAGTTGACTACCGCGGCCGATTCCGTACTGCGTGGGTTGTCCGAGGTACCTCACTGCCTTATCGACCGTAACGGGTGAGCCCTTCGAGACCTTTAGTTCGGCGATGACGTCGTCGTGGAGCAGATCGTCGAAACCACCGGCTACGGCGTCGCGCCGGGTCAGCCGTCCTTGCATCTCGGGATCGGCTCGCAGGATCCGCTCCAGCTCGTTATGGAAGATCCCCTCGTCGACGTGCGTGCCCTTCATGAAGGTCTTCTCGAACATGATCTGTTGCGCCGCACGAACGCATGCGGCGAAGAGCCGGCAGAAGGCACGGACGTCCTCGGTATCGAAGCCGGCGGCGTCGAGCCGCCCGAACATCGCGAGCAGGCGAGCGTCCGTCTGCTCGTGCTCCGTGACGAAGTCACGGCCCGGGTCGAACGGCCGGAGTCGTAGGCGCGTGCAGCCTGCCACCTCGATGCGCTCCTCCTGCCCATCGCCAATAAGCCGGACGACCAGCGGGCAGTCGATCGGCGGGTCCCCGATCGGTTGCTCGACGGCACACCGAAGGTGATCCTCGCCGACAAGAGTTACGCCGTCTTCGTCGGCCTCACCGTCGGCAATCTGCAGCTCGTACTTCGGCAGGCTGAGTGCGCCCCGGTCGACTCGGGCGATCGGCTCGACGATGCACGTCTCCGCCCACTCCGGCACGTCGACCAAACGCACCATGAGTCCCAGCGAGTACAACTCGTTGGGTCTCACGACGAGAACGTCGGTGACGGGTACGTCGCTCAACGTCGGGACGCAGACCGCCAACGGCGGCTCGGGTGGTTCGGTCTCCTCGCGAGAATGCCGCCCGAACATACCCCTCCGCGGAAGAAGGCTTGTACCCACGAGACATATCGGTGCCGCAGCAGCCGCGAGCATTCGCCATGCCGCCTCCGCGTCGGCTGGGCCGGTGATGGTCGGGACCGCGGCGAGAAAATCTGCGAGTCCGTCGCAGACCGGGACGTCGGGCTCAGCATCGATCGTGGCAAGCAGGATCTCCGCCTGCCGCTGCGCCGCATTCAGCAGCGCGGTGGCGTCTGCACCAACGGCGCGAACCGCAGCGTCGTAGCGCAACAGGAGTCCCGCGATCTTCCAGGCGTTGACGAGTCGATGTCGCTGACGGCCCGATGCATGTGCGGGCTGCGCTGCAGCGGCAAGCAGTTCTGCGGCGCGTTCTATCTGGTCTGCCATCGCGACGGGGTCGGTGACTGTTCCCGTATGTAGGACATCGGCCACTGATGCCTGCGCTAACACGCTGTCCAGAGCGTGCCGCAGAGGACTGTTGCCAGGAACGTCGGACCGTTCACCTTCGAGGTCTGCCTCTGCCTGACGAACGGCGTCCGTTGCGGCCGTTACGGCGAGCGCATCCGGAGCGTCCTCGACGACGAGTCGAGCCAGCTCGGCGCCGATGGCGAAGCACCGTGCAAACACCCTGCCCGGTTCGCCCTCTGTACCCGTTGGCTGGCGCGTCCCGACGCGTTCCGCAACATCGCGGGCGTCGGCCCATCGGCCTGCCGCTTGCAACAGTTCGACAGGCTCGATTGCCCGCCAGGGATGGTTCCCGTCGTGAATCTCGCTGAGCGGCTCGATCTGTGACAAGGGGATTCCAGCAAGCAGGCCGGGGCGATCCATGAGGGCTGCCAGGACGGGTTCGCTGCGCTGGTTGTAGTAGTCGATCAGGTCCAGACTTGCCGCCGTTGAGAGTGCGGCGGAGACCCACGCCTTACTAGACCTCAACTCCTCCGGCCACGGTGCCATCAGCAGCCGTTCCCTGTCGTGAGGGTCGCACCCGTCGATGTTGACGAGGGCGACGCCAAGCCACGCGGTGGACTGCGCCTCGTCCGGGAGCATGCGAGCGAGTGCCCGTATGGACCAGATGGCGTGCTCGACCACATCGGTGTCCTTGCCTTTGTACGTCATCATCCAGCTCCCGACGATCGGCAACAGCGTCGGGGCAAGCCGTACGGGAAGTCCGAGGCGTGGAAGCTGGTCCAGCATGCGACGGTGGACCGCGACGTACTCGTCCGCCAGAAGAACGGGAGCGAGGTCGTTCAACTCGTCCGGCAACGAGTCGACCACACGGGCGCATGCCACCCACAAGTCGATACCGGCACCCCTGACGATCGAGTCGTCTGAGAGCAGTGCCGAGTACACGATCGGCAACAGGTCCCGCAGAGTTTCGGCAGAGGCCGCTTCTTCGAGGGCGTCGATCATCGTCGTGCGAACTGTGCGGTCGTAGGTGTCGTCGCCCGTGGTTGCGGTGAACAACGGCAACACAGAGCCAAGGACTTTTGCTGGATCGAACCTCGCGCTGCGTCCCACGGTTGTGGCAAGGTCGCGACGTCGGGCGTTGCGACGGATACGATGCGACGCTCTTTCCATCGCCTCGATCGGATTCACCGTGGTCCCGAGCGCGGGATCCAGTTCCGGTGCGCAGAGCGCAAGAACGTGCCCGAGGAGCGCGTCGACATGCGCCGACACAGCTGACAGGTCCCGAGACAGGCTTTCCAGCGTGTCAACGGCGTGATCCGCCGCCTCGTCGCCCCAGTCTCCACCGGCGCGGCGTACGAGAAATTCGAGCACCTCCACCGTCGCCGGATCCGACGCATCCCACGGCTCCCGGAAGCGCTGCAGCAACCAAGGAACCCTCGCCAGTTCGCCCTTCACCTCAGGCGACGCTCCGGCGGCGTGCGCCTCGACGATCGACCGCGTCGTGGCGGGCTCGTCTCTCCAGGCGGCGGCAAGGGCATTCAGCGCCGCTCCCGAAGGATGCGGATACCCCGCGTAACCGACGTCGGGTCCGCGAATGCTCGCAGCCAGCGCTGGTCCGAGTGCAACGACTCGAGTCGAGTCCTGCCGGAGTACGACCCGCGCCGCGTCG
>DASRZB010000275.1:0-9838 GCA_035653855.1 Acidothermaceae bacterium
TCGGCAAATCCAGCCTGCTCAACAAGGTGTCCGGCGAGGACCGCGCGGTCGTCGACTCCATCGCGGGCACGACGCGCGACCCGGTCGACTCGCTTGTGACGCTTGGCGGAGTTACGTGGCGTTTCGTCGACACAGCAGGCATTCGGCGACGCGTGCGTGAAGCGAGCGGTGCCGAGTACTACTCCAGCTTGCGGACGGCGACAGCGTTACGTGAGGCGGAGGTTGCCGTCGTCCTGCTTGATTCGAGTGAACCCCTCGCAGAACAAGACCTGCGCATCATCGAGATGGTGGTCGAAGCAGGGCGTGCATTGGTTCTCGCGTTCAACAAGTGGGACCTCGTGGACGAAGATCGGCACGACCTGCTCGAGAAGGAGATCGACCGTCAACTTCACCATGTGACATGGGCGCCGCGAGTGAACTTGTCCGCGAAGACTGGCCGCGCGATCGACAAACTCACGCCGGCAATCGAACTCGCTCTCGATGGATGGTCGCAACGCGTCGCGACGAGCAAGCTCAATGCGTGGCTCAGTGCGTTGATCGCCGCGACCCCGCCACCTGTTCGCGGTGGTCGGCAACCCAAGGTCTTGTTCGCAACGCAAGCGGGTACGCAGCCACCCCGCTTCGTGCTGTTCTCCTCGGGGTTTCTCGAGGCAACGTATCGCCGATTCATCGAACGGCGGTTGCGCGAGGATTTTGGATTCCCCGGCACGCCCGTTGAGGTGGCGGTTCGTGTCAAAGAGTCCCGCAAGGGCCGACCGCGCGGTGTGCGCAATCGCGCCGGCCGCACCACGTAACTGAGCCGGCCGCACCTCGTAGCAGGGGAAGCGCTCGCGCAGTCGATAAGACAGCTGCTGCGGGTGCGATATCGTCAGGCCTGCTCGGGGCACCGAGCGCCGGGATGTGGCGCAGCTTGGTAGCGCACTTGACTGGGGGTCAAGGGGCCGCAGGTTCAAATCCTGTCATCCCGACGTATGTGATGTCCCGACGTATGTCATCCCGACGGCGCACTGTAGGTCAGCGGACCGTCGGTCGGCATTGCGAGTGGTAGGCCGCTTGATCGCCCGCTACGCCGAAGGCCGACCAGGTGTCAGCGAAATGGCGCAACCCTCGTTGATCCGATAGAAGACCGACGATTGGGCCGATCTCAGGCCCCTGGGCTACGCCAAACGGGCTAACCCGATAGGCCTCTTCGCGAACATTGGCCCTGAACCGTAAAGGCGTACCCCTATCCCGCCCGATAGCAACGGGGACGCACGTACCGCGGGGCCGGTCGGTGCGCACGAACAGGGAGAGCTATGAAGAAGAGGTTCGCGCTGCTGACGCTGTGCGCCGCGTTCGCCGTGAGCGCCTGTGGCACGTCTCACAAGGCGAAGCCGCCCGGCACAGACGTGAACTTCAAGCCAGAGTTCACCTCGGTGGGCTTCAGCGCGTTCTCCGACGAGTTGGCCAAGAAGACGAACGACCTACCGGCCCTCGAGCAGCTGTCCTCAGACACCGCGACCCTGGCGGCCGTCGAAGACACGGCGTTTGCCGACGCCGACAATCAAGACGTTCCGCGATTTACGGCCGACTGCATGCAGCTCAAGCCGCTGGGCGCTCGATGGAATGCGGATCTGGCGAGCATCAAGAAGAACTTCCCGACGGTGCTTGCGCCCGGTGCCTTGGACCCGACAGACGCGGAAACTACGCTGGCCGAGTTACTCGCCGGATGTGCGCCGTTCATGGGGTCGCCTTCACCCTCTCCCGTCGGCTAGCCCGCAGCCTCCGGCAGGGTTTGGCCGAAGGACCTGAGGGAAGTAGTCCACCAGCGGTAGGTGTGGATTATGTCAATCTCCACCACCGTGATCGGACTACGTTCCGAGGACAGGCGGGGAGTGAGCGACATGACCGATGCGGCCCAAAACAGCCAAGCATTGCGAGATTCCGTACGGGCAGGCTCCGAGCTCCTCGAAGCTCAAGAGGCAGGCGCGTCGGCGACCGTCCTGGCCGAGCTCATCAAGGTCCGCAGCTCCGCCGATGCCCGGGTGGACTCGTTGCGCCGCCGCGTGGGCTAGGGGCGCCGCAGGGTCGGCTAGCGAGGCGTCCGTCTGGCGTACCGTCGCCCGCCTAAGCTGATCTCGAGCAGGACGGACGGCGGGCCGCGGAAGGACGTCGGGTGAGCATCGGGTGAGCACCGCGTGACAGTCGAACAGGCGGCGTCGGATCGTGTTCTGACCGTCCCGAATGCGCTGAGCTTCCTGCGACTCCTCGGCGTCCCCCTGTTCTTGTGGCTGGCGCTCGGCCCAAAGGCTGACGGCTGGGCCATCGTGGTGCTCGGCATCAGCAGCTTCACGGACTGGCTCGACGGCAAACTCGCGCGGCTCCTGCACCAGACAAGTCGACTTGGCCAGCTTCTCGATCCCGCGGCCGATCGCCTCTACATCTTCGCGACCGTGTTGGCGCTGTCACTGCGCCACATCATGCCGTGGTGGTTGGCTGGGGTGTTGATCGCCCGCGACATCGTCCTCGCGGGATTCCTGCCCGTGTTGAGCAGACATGGGTATGGGCCATTGCCGGTTCATTACCTCGGTAAAGCGGCGACGTTCAACCTCTTGTACGCACTGCCGCTGTTGCTTCTCGGCGATGGACACGAGACCGTCAATCACGTGGCAAGGATCATCGGCTGGGCGTTCGCCATCTGGGGCACCGCGCTGTACTGGTGGGCCGGTGGCCTCTATGCGCTACAGGTCCGGCAACTCGTGCGCGCCGATCGGTTCGGCGTGCCGCCGTCGGTGCCTGGCGGCCTTGATCACGTCGAAGGGGCGGCCGTATGACTACTGGCGCGCACCCGGGTTCTCCTCCAGGTGCAGGCATGAAGGCCGTGGTGATGGCGGGCGGCGAAGGCACCCGCCTGCGGCCCATGACGGCGAACCAGCCGAAGCCGCTGCTGCCGGTCGTGAACCGCCCGATCATGGAACATGTGCTGCGGCTATTGCGCAGGCACGGGTTCACCGACACCGTCGTCACGGTCCAATTCCTCGCGTCGTTAATCCGAAACTACTTCGGGGACGGCGATGAGCTGGGCATGAATCTCCAGTACGCCACAGAGGAGAAGCCTCTCGGCACTGCGGGCAGTGTGAAGAACGCCGAGGCGGCGCTACGTGACAGCAGGTTCGTCGTCATCTCCGGCGATGCACTCACCGACATCGACCTGACGGCGATGGCGCGATTCCACGAGGCCAACAACGCACTTGTCACGGTTGCCCTCAAGCGAGTCCCGAACCCGCTCGAGTTTGGCATCGTGAACACCGCCGATGACGGCCGCATCGAACGCTTCCTCGAGAAGCCGACGTGGGGACAGGTGTTCTCCGATACAGCGAACACCGGCATCTACATCATGGAGCCGGAGATCTTCAAGTATGTCGCAGCCGGCGAGTCCGTCGATTGGTCGCAGGACGTCTTTCCGAAGTTGCTTGATCTCGGTGCACCGGTTTTCGGCTACGTCGCAGACGCGTATTGGGAAGACGTCGGCACACTCGAAAGTCTTCTCCAGGTGCAAGCGGACGTCCTGAACCGGCAGGTCGATATCGACATCGAGGGTTTCGAGATGATGCCGGGCGTCTGGGTGTGCGAGGGCGCCGAGGTCGATCCGGAGGCGATCCTGAAAGGCCCGCTTTACATCGGCAATTACGCGAAGGTCGAAGGTGGCGCAGAGCTGCGCGAGTACACGGTGCTGGGCAGCAACGTTGTCGTGAAGAGCGGCGCGTTCTTGCATCGTGCGGTGGTGCACGACAACGTGTTCATCGGCTCCCAGGTGAATCTGCGTGGCTGCATCATCGGCAAGAACACCGACATCATGCGTGGTGCGCGGATCGAAGAGGGTGCGGTCGTCGGTGACGAATGTGTCGTCGAGGAGGAGGCCTACATCTCGGCTGGCGTGAAGGTCTATCCGTTCAAGACCATCGAAGCCGGCGCTCTGGTGAATACCAGCGTGATCTGGGAGTCGCGAGGACAACGCAACCTGTTCGGGCCCCGCGGAGTGTCTGGTCTCGTGAACGTCGAGATCACGCCCGAACTCGCCGTCCGGTTGGCTTCCGCCTATGCGACGACGCTGAAGAAGGGCGACGTCGTCACCACCTCGCGCGACGTGTCACGAGCAGCCCGAGCGTTGAAGCGAGCCGTCATCAGCGCGTTGACCGCCAGCGCGATCAATGTGCGCGACCTCGAAGCCGCGCCGGCGCCGGTCAGCCGTTTCGAGATCGCGCACAGCGATTCGGCTGGCGGCATCATGATCCGGACCACACCAGGTGACGCACAAAGTGTTGACATCAGCTTTCTTGATGAACGCGGAGCCGATCTGTCTCAGGGGGCACGGCGCAAGCTCGAGCGGGTGTTCTCACGCCAGGAGTTCCGGCGTGCGTTCCCCGGTGAAATCGCCGACATGACCAACCCGTCGCGCACACTTGAGGACTACTCCCAAGAGGTGATGCGATGCGTCGACACCACGGGTGTACTCGACGCTGGCCTGAAGGTTGTCATCGATACAGCGGGCGGCACGGCCGCCCTGGTCCTGCCCACGTTGCTCGGCCGTATTGGCATCGACGTTCTGACCGTTAATAACCGGCTCGACGAATCCTCTCCGACCGAGACTGTCGCTGAGCATATGCGGGCACTGGAGCGTCTCGGCGAGCTAGTCGCATCTTCGAGGGCCGCATTCGGCGTCCGATTCGATCCTGTGGGGGAGCGGATATCGCTCGTCGACGAGCGAGGCGTCATCGTGCACGACGATCGCGCGCTGCTGGTCTTGATGGACCTAGTTGCGGCCGAGCTGCACTCGGGCAGCATCGCCATACCGATCACGACGACCCGCATTGCCGAAGACGTCGCGCGGTTCCATCACGTGACCACCCGCTGGGCTCCGACATCTCCTGACGAGCTGACCAGGGCCGCCGGCTTCGAGGACGCCATCTTCGCGGGCGACGGCAGAGGCGGCTACGTCATTCCCGAGTTCAATACAGCGATCGACGGGATCGCGGCATTCGTACGCCTCACGGGTCTTGTGGCACGCACGAAGCTGACCCTGAGTCAGATCGATGCCCGCATCCCGCAAGCGCATGTGCTTCGCCGCTCGGTGCCCACCCCGTGGGCCGCGAAGGGCATGGTCATGCGCTCGGTCGTCGAAGCTGCAGGCGATCGTGAGCTCGACACGACCGACGGCGTTCGAGTCGTCGAAGACGATGGCCGCTGGGTGCTCGTGCTGCCCGATCCGGCTGAGGCGACGACGCACCTGTGGGCAGAAGGCCCGGACGCCGACTCGGCTACCGAGTTGCTTGAGGAATGGGCCAGTGTGGTCGAGGGGGCCGGCACCTGACCAGCAGCTCACCGGGGGAGCCAGCGCGCCGACCCGATGCATCGATGTCCATCCTGGTTGATTTGATGGCCAACGCCGTCGACGAGGGATACGCGAATGCGGCGGCCCGCCGCGGCGCGCAGCCGGTACCAACCACCGCCCGCCCGACCGCCGTTGCGGCCAACCAAACGGGGCTGCGAGGTCGCGCCGCAATCGGCGCTGCGGTGGCTCTTGCGCTTGCGGGTGCGCTGTTCGCCACCGCTGCGGTCGCGACCCATCGGGGCAACGCGGCGGCCAACCGTGACCGGAAGCGACTCGTGGCGCAGGTGACATTGCAAACGGCCGCTACCAATGCGCTCGAACGTCAGGTTTCCACGCTCTCAACGCAGGTGAGCAACGCGCGCACGTCCGCGCTCTCGCTCACCGACCGCGGAGCCAGCCTGCTCTCGCAGATCAAGGAGCTCGAACTAGTCGACGGTGCCGTTCCCGTCGTCGGCACGGGCGTCCGGGTCATTCTCGATGACGCTCCGTCCTCTCACGCTGCAGGCAGCGACGGCTCGGGGGTGATCGTCGACAGCGACCTACGGGCTGCGGTCAACGGCCTCTTCGTCGCGGGCGCCCAGGCGGTCAGCATCAACGGTCAGCGACTGACGGCCCAGACCGCGATCAGGGAGGCGGGCGGGGCGATCCTGGTCGACTTCCGACCGCTCTCACCGCCCTACACGATCGACGCGATCGGCCCGTCGTCCCTCGGATCTACCTTCAGCAGCAGCGAAACCGGGCAGCTGTTCGTGACCGACCACCAGCTATACGGCCTGGGGTTCACAGTCGACGACCACCAACGCCTTACGCTTCCCTCGGCGGCCAACGTGGTCGTCCACTATGCGAAGCCGTTGGAATCGCCGTGATCGCAGCCATCGCCCTCGCCGTCGGCGTCGTACTCGGTGTCATTGTGCATCCGACTGTGCCGGTGGGGTTGCAGCCTTACCTGCCGATCGCTGTGGTGGCGGCGCTCGATGCGGTGTTCGGCGCGATCCGTGCGATCCTCGACGGGATCTTCGACGACAAGGTCTTCGTGGTGTCGTTCATCGCGAACGTCCTGGTCGCCGCACTGATTGTCTTCCTCGGTGATCAACTCGGAGTGGGCAGCCAACTCTCGACGGCCGTGGTCGTCGTCCTGGGCATTCGGATCTTTTCCAACGCCGCGGCCATCCGTCGCCATCTGTTCCGCGCATGACCGAGGAACAGCAGCCTGGCAGGAGCGGCTTGCGGCTGCTGATCGATGCTGGGCGGCCCCGGGCCACCCGGGCTCAGGTCATCGGTGCCCTCCTGTGCGGGCTGCTCGGATTCGCGCTGGTGACGCAGGTCCACAGCGCAACTGGCCTTGGCTTCACCACAGCCCGGCAATCCGATCTCGTCGACATCCTCGACAGCCTCTCGTCGCGGTCCGACCAGCTGCGCGCACAGATCGCGGCCGAACAGACCTCGCTCGCCAAGCTGACGGGCGGCACGGATCAAACCCAGGCGGCTTTGGAAGAGGCGCAGCAGCGCGCCGCGACCTTGCAGATCCTCGCGGGCACCGCTGCCGCAACCGGGCCTGGCATCGACTTGCAGATCACCGATCCGCAGCACCAAGTGGCCGCTGACGATCTGCTCGAGGCGTTGGAGGAACTGCGCGACGCGGGCGCCGAGGCGATCCAGATCACCGGAAGCGCCGCTGCTGCCACGACGACACCCGCGGCCGGCAGTGTCGCGAGTACCGGAGCGACGCCGACAGCGGCGCCGGGTGCCTCCGGTCATGTCGTGCGGCTCGTCGCAAGCAGCTTCTTTGTCGACGCACCCGACCGGAGCGGGATCGTCGTCGATGGAGTGTTGCTTGCGCCGCCCTACGACATCGTCGCGATCGGCGACCCGCATACGATGAGCACCGCGATGGGCATCCCCGGCGGGGTTCTCGACACGCTCAGGGCGAAGGGCGCACGGGGCACGGTGATCACGCATGACGCTGTTCAGGTCACTGCGTTGCACCAAGTCTCGGCGCCTCAGTACGCTCGCCCGGCGCCAGCTGCCTCATCGGCTCGTTGATCGCTCCTGCACCGCACGCCCCTGAATTGCACCGCCTGGAGGGCCTCGTGATACCCGACGATCTGCACTACACAGCCGAGCACGAGTGGGTGAAGGTCGTCGCCGATGGAATCCGAGTCGGTATCACGGATCATGCCCAGGAAGCCTTGGGTGACATCGTCTTCGTGACGTTGCCCGCGCCAGGCACCCAAGTCGTCAGTGGTCAGACGCTTGGCGAGGTCGAGTCGACAAAGAGCGTCTCGGACATCTACGCGCCGGTCTCCGGAGAGGTCCTAGCGCGAAACGAAGCATTGGACGCGCGGCCCGAACTGGTCAACGCCGACCCGTATGGTGAAGGCTGGATGATCGAGATCCGCCCGAGCGAGTCGGCGGACGTCGATGGGTTGCTCGATAGCGCGGCTTACGGGGCACTTGTGACGGCCGGTTAGGGTCAGACAAGTTGACCGACGCCCGTAGCGCGCATAGGTTGCCCTGACCGTCAACCTCTACCTGATGGTCGCGCCCGTTGAGTAGTTTGAACTGAGTAGTTGAACCTAAGCACGCCGAACCCGAGGGGGAGGGACGCACCCGATGCCGACGATCTTCTGCACAAATTGCGGGCACGAGAACCCCGACGACTCACGGTTTTGTGCGAGCTGCGGCAACGCGCTCGCCCGGCCAGGACACCCGGTGAGCTCCGAGCGCCAATCCGACTCGACCACGACGATCTCGATCTCCGGCCTTGAGGTACTCGAGCCGTCGCCGGACGACGAGGGGTTGGCCGACCAGGCCGCTATCGAGGGACTGCCGCCTGGCGCCGGTCTCCTGGTGGTTCGCCGCGGCCCGAACGCCGGCAGCAGGTTCTTGCTCGATGCCGATGTCACCACTGCGGGCCGCCATCCAGAAAGCGACATCTTCCTCGACGACGTGACGGTCTCGCGGCGCCATGCCGAGTTCCGAAAGACCGCAGAAGGCTTCTTCGTGCGCGACGTCGGCAGCCTGAACGGAACCTACGTCAACCGTGAGCGCATCGATGACTCCGCATTGCAGGGCAGCGATGAGGTCCAGATCGGCAAGTTCCGGCTGGTGTTCTTGACCGGGCACCGACCCGGCGAGCCTGCGGCACAGTGACGGTGCCCGCGATGAGCGCTCGATCCACATCTCGCGCGTCACTATCGATCGGTGAAGTGCTGACTCAACTCCGGGCGGACTTCCCCGACGTCACGATCTCGAAGATCCGATTCCTGGAGTCCGAGGGGCTAGTCGAACCTGACCGCACGTCGGCTGGCTACCGGAAGTTCTCCCACGCAGACGTGCACCGGCTGCGTTACGTACTGACCGCCCAACGCGATCACTACCTCCCGTTGCGGGTGATCAAGGATCACCTCGATGCGCTCGACCGCGGACTCGAGCCCGCCGATCACGCGAACGCGGGACCGCGCGTTCCCATGGCGCTGATCGCCACCGACGGTCTTCCGGGCCCCGAAGCGTTTGGCACTGATCCGGCCGAGGTTCGGTTGTCGCGCAAAGAGCTGCTCGAAGCGGCCGAGCTCGACGAGGCCGCGCTCGGTCAACTCGAGCAGTACGGACTGGTCGCAACCCGCCCGGGCAGCAATCACTACGACGGGACGTCGTTGGTGGTGGCGCGCACGGTTGCCGAGATGTCGCGGTTCGGTATCGAGCCGCGTCACCTTCGCTCGTTCAAGGCAGCAGCCGACCGCGAGGTTGGCCTTGTTGAACAGGTCGTAACGCCGCTGGTGCGTCAGCGCAACCCTGAGGCGAAGGCACGTGCGGAGGAGGTGGCCCGCGAGCTCGCAGCGCTCTCTGTACGCCTGCACGCGTCCTTGGTCAAGGCTGGGTTGCGTCCCGGCCTAAGTCGGTAGTTCGCGGTGTAGCGTGAGGAAGAGGCGGCAGGCAACTGGCGCGAACTCGTGAGGCAGGGCGGTCACCGTGAACGAACTGCATGTGGTGGGCGTTCGGGTTGAGCTGCCGACGAACCAGCCGATCGTGCTGCTTCGTGAAGTCGAGGGTGAGCGTTACCTGCCGATCTGGATCGGTGCCGTTGAGGCGACCGCTATCGCCTTCGCACAGCAGGGTGTGGTGCCCCCGCGCCCGTTGACCCACGATTTGATGCGCGACGTACTTGCCGCGCTCGGTGCGAAGCTGCGCGCGGTCCGCATCACCGAGATGCGCGACAACGTTTTCTACGCCGAACTCGTCTTCGACGACGGTCGCGAGGTCAGCGCCCGGCCCAGTGATGCGATCGCGTTGGCGCTGCGCACCGGAGCGTCGATCTTCGGCTCGGAGGCAGTGCTCGAGGAAGCCGGCATCGAGATCGCCGACGAGCACGAAGCCGAGGACGAGGTCGAGAAGTTCCGCGAGTTTCTCGACACGATTTCGCCCGAGGATTTCGACACCAGCCAGGGTTGATGGTGCCAACACATT
>DASRZB010000276.1:0-4777 GCA_035653855.1 Acidothermaceae bacterium
ACAGGAGTGTCCGCTGGTCGAGAGGCACTCCGACCAGCACTTTTGCTGTAAATTGACCGGAATGGGTCGATGATGCAGGAGTGAGACTCCCGCCGTATTGCCGAAGGTGAACGGTCCCTCACGCGCTGCTCAGACCCCGCCATCGCGTTCGCGAGACTCCTCACTGGATGCCGACCGCCGCATCACTCAACGCGGTCGCCTCGCCGCGCTCGGGATCGTGCTGATCCTGCTCGGTGTCAGCGGGTTCGCCGTGTGGTCCTCGCACGCCACCGCGGTCGCCGCGCGCAACGCAGCATTGGCGAACCGATTGTCGGACGCATACGTGCGCGCCGACTCCGCCGTTGCCGCCGAGGAGTCGCTCGAGCGCAAGTACCGGCTCGAACCGAGTTCCGCAGTACGCGCGAGGTACGACGCGTCCGCCGCGAGCTTCGTCACCGCGATGCACGACGTCGACGCGGATGGCGGCGCCGGCGATTCGATCCTCGCCGCCAAAGTGCTCGCGCAACAGGCCGGCTACCTCGAGGCAATGGATCGCATGTTCGCGCAGGTCGATCTCGGCGACACCGCAGCGGTGTTGACGATCGACGGCGGCGAGGTCGATCCGCTCTTCGGCGCCATCGAGAGTGAAGTCTCGTTGCGGAGTGCGGAAGAACACGCGCACGCGCTCGATCAACTCGCCAACTCGCAACACCTCGACACGTTGACCAGCAGACTCACGCCCGCCGTCTTCGGTCTCGGCCTACTGTTTGTCGCGTTGTTGGCCGGTGCCGGGCGTGGGTATCGGCGGATGCTGCGAGCCGAGCGAGCTGGCGCCGTCGAACACTCGCTCCATGACCCGCTTACCGGGCTTGCGAATCGCGCCTTGCTCACCGATCGCCTCGAAGCCGCCTTGCAGGCGGCAACCGGATCGGGTGCAGTGACCGGTCTCCTGCTGATCGACCTCGACCGATTCAAAGAAATCAACGACACATTCGGGCACAAGTACGGCGACCAGTTACTGATTCAGATCGGACGCCGATTTGCTGCGGTCGTGGGCGACGCTGACACCGTTGCCCGCATCGGTGGCGACGAGTTCGCCGTCCTGCTGCCAAACATCAAGGACCTGGCAGCGGCGAACGAGATCGCCGAGAATCTGCAGCGGGCCTTGGAGTCGTCGCTGAACGTCGAAGGTGTCGAGCTCGATGTCGACGCCAGCATCGGCCTCGTGCTGTCAGGTGAACACGGCACGGATGCCACGACGCTACTGCAGCATGCCGACGTTGCGATGTACGTCGCGAAGACCCGCAACGTTGGCATCTTCGCGTACAGCAGGGAAGTCGACGACTACTCCCCCGTGCGGCTCGCGCTACTGGGCGATCTGCGTCATGGGTTGGAGATGCATGAGATCGTGCTGCACTACCAGCCCAAGGTCAACGTCGCGAGCGGCAAGGTCGTAGGCGTCGAGGCACTTGCACGCTGGCAGCATCCGACACAAGGGCTGCTGTATCCGGATTCGTTCATTCCGGCGGCGGAACACACCGGCCTGATCGGCCCGTTCACCAGGTACGTGCTCGACGCCGCGCTCGCACAGGCCAAGGTCTGGGCGGACGGCGGCATGCCGTTGCCCGTGTCAGTCAACCTCTCCGGGCGCAACTTGCTCGACGAAAACCTCCCGACGGAGGTTTCCGACCTCCTTGCCGCATACGGCGTGCCAGCGTCGCTGCTCGAGCTCGAAGTCACCGAATCGGCGATCATGCTCGACCCCATACGCGCCCGCCGACTTCTCCAGAGTCTCGCGGATCTCGGGATTCGTCTCTCCATCGACGACTTCGGCGCGGGGTATACAAGCCTCAGCCAACTGAAGACGTTGCCGGTCGACGAACTGAAGATCGACCGCTCGTTCGTCATGACGATGGCGTCCGATGCCCGCGACGCGCTCATCGTGCACAGCGTCATTGAACTTGGGCAGAACCTCGGGCTCAACATCGTCGCCGAAGGCGTTGAGACCGCCCAAGCGCTCGTGACACTGCGTGGATTCGGCTGCGATATCGCGCAGGGCTACTACATCGCGAAGCCCGCGCCGGCCAAGACATTCGAGGCCTGGCTCATCGCAAGAGAAACGGCTGCCCCCGTGCCTGTTGCTGTGACGCCTACGCGGCGAGCAGGTGACGCAGTTCTTGTCGAACGAGACCTTGGCGAGGCCATGTCACCAGCTGCAGCGTTGCGGGCCAGTGAGGAGCGCTTCCGCGCGCTATTCACACTGGCTCCGATCGGAATTGCCGAGACACGTGCAGACGGCACGATCGTCGCCGTGAACCCACGGGCATGCGAGATGCTCGGCTATCAATCCGACGAACTCATCGGGCAGCCGTCGTCGATGCTGACCGACCCGAGAGATCGTGCGCAGCAAGCGAAAGATATCGCTGAGGCATCGAGCACGGACGGGTACGCCGCTCGACGCACGTACCGTCGCAAGGATGGCACGCCAGTCGCTGTGCTCATTAGCGTCGCCGTCGTGCGCCAGACCTCGGGCGCCGTCTCTCGCATGGTCGGCATGATGGTCGACATCAGCGAGTTGGAAGAGGCACAACAGAGCATCGCTGCTGCGAGTGTCGAGCTGGCGACGCATCAGATGTTCACCGACTCGCTGCTCGACAACGCAGGCGCCGGAATCCTCGCGTGCGACACCACGGGCGAGTTGACAGTCATCAATCGGACGGCACGCCGCTGGCACGGCCTTGATCCCGATATCGAGCCGAGCCCAGAGCAACGTGAGAACCTGACCGCGCATCTCTTCGACGCCGATGGCGTCACGCCTTTGGGCCGCGGAAATAACCCGCTCATGCGCGCGTTTCGAGATGGAATCACGTCGAGAGCGGAGATGGTGATTGCGCCACCGAACGCCGCAGCAACGCGCGTGATCGCCACCGGTACCTCGCTGCGGGGGCCGATGGGTGAGGCCGTCGGCGCGGTGGTCACGATGCACGACGTCACTCTGTTGCGGCAGCGCGAATCGGAGCTACACGAGAGTGCTGCCTTCCAAGATGCGGTGCTGGCGGCGAGCCCAGATGTCATCTTCGTTGCGGACGCGGTGACGAACCGCAATCTGTGGTCATCAAGAAGCCTCAGCGAGTACGGCTACACCGACGAACAAATGAAGGAGCTCGCCGACAACACCATCGAGATGCTCGTGCACCCCGATGATCGCTTTAGGGTTCGCGACCAGAACGCCGCCGCTCGGGCGCTGTCAAACAGCGAGGTCGTCCGGATCCGCTACCGGATACGGGTTCCGAACGACGTGTATCGCTGGTTCGCCCGCGGCGTCACTCCGTTCGTCCGTAACGACGCGGGCGAGGTGACACAGCTTCTTGGTGTCGCAAGTGACGTCACCGAGCTCGTGCGGATCGAACAGCAGCTCGCAGAAGCAGCCCTGCATGATGCCCTCACCGGCTTGCCGAATCGGACTCTGCTCGTCGACCGTCTGAGCAACACGCTCGCCCGGACCAACCGCAGCGGCCAGGAACTTGCGGTGCTCTTCTGCGATCTCGACGGATTCAAGGCTGTGAACGAGGACGGCGGCCACGAGGCGGGCGACGCCGTGCTCGAAGCGACCGCCGCGCGCCTGCTTGCCACCGTGCGCGCCGAGGACACCGCAGCGCGCGTGGGAGGCGATGGCTTCGTGGTGATCGTCGAGCCGTCATCGCGGACCTGGGCCGGACCCGACGGCGCGCCAATCGACGTCCGCTCCTATGCAGTGCAGTTGGCCGAACGGCTCGAGGCAGCGCTCGCTGTGCCTATCGATTTCGATGCGCGCAAGTACGCCGTGACCGTCAGCATCGGGCTCGCGTTCGCCCACGCCGGCGACGACGTCGAGGATGTGCTTGCGCAAGCTGGCGCCGCTATGTACCGGGCGAAGCGCCTTGGCAAGAACCGCCACGAGATCGCTATCGGATTGCTCGGCACTCCCGTAAGTTGACCGGTCGACCCCGCGTTGCTGACTCGTCGGCGGGTGGTGTGGACTTCGTTCATGGCGAGCTTTGGGGCATGGGCGCCGGGGCGTCTCGCTGTCTGGACGTCGGCTCTGACGCGTCCAGGAATGTGGGGGTTGTCGAAGCCGCGCTGGGACTCTGTCGCGAAACGTTCGATCCGCGCCGCGGTCGTCATCCCTGGGCTGTTCGCGTTCGCTGACAAGGTCCTTAAGAACCCGCAGATCGCGACCTTCGCGTCCATCGGCGCCTTCTCGGTGCTGCTGCTCGCCGACTTCGGCGGCCCCCTGCGCCGCCGCTTCATCGCCTACGCCGGGCTCGCGGTCGTTGGTGCCATCTTCATCGCCATCGGCACGTTGGCCTCACGCGTCACCTGGCTGGCCGTCGTTGTCGCGGGGCTCACGGCCGCCCTCGTGCTCTTCCTCGGAATCCTCAGCGGATACGTCGCCAAGGGATCAACGGCCGCCATGCTCGTGCTGATCCTTCCCCTCACCCTCCCCGCGAACGCAAGTGCGATCGGGCCACGGCTCGAGGGCTGGGCGCTGGCGGCGGTCGTCGGAACGCTGTCCGTCTTCCTTGTGTGGCGCGATCCGCCACAGGCCGGTCTTGGCACGTTGGCCGGCAACGCGCTGCACCGGCTTGCGGAGCACCTGCGTGCCACCCTCAACGGCGAGCCCGCCGAGGAAGACTCAGGAGCAGCAGAACAAGCTGTGGCGAAGCTCAAAGGGGCCTACCTGGCCACCCCGTTCAGGCCCACTGGCGCGACGCTGTCCGAGCAGGCAATTGTCCAACTGGTCGAGGAAATCGACTGG
>DASRZB010000277.1:0-3540 GCA_035653855.1 Acidothermaceae bacterium
GGTGTTATTTGCCCCGGTGTTGCGCGAACCGCGAAGGCAGTGGGCCCAGGTACTGAAAAACGGTCAGATCCACGTGTTCCCGCATCAGCGCGCTGTACAGGTGGCGAGTGACGCCGTCGTCGTCCGGAATCGACATGTGAACGGGCGGGAACCCCGTCGACTCGAGGCCGATGAAGGCCGTCGTGCCGTCTGCTGGACCGCCCACGAAGTACGCCTCGACGAGTTCTTGATCGAGCTGAGTTGTTCTCATACCGCATGGTCGGTCACGCCCAAGATCCTCCGAAGCCGCAACGGTCCCGTCCGTCAGGGACCAAGGCCCCGAACCTCGGGTCGGACGACGAGTAGCTGTCCGTAGGCGCTGATCCGCGCAGCAATCCGGCAAGACGAACGCTGCCGCGGGTGGTCGACACCGTGCTCCGGCGTGCACCGCGTTCGCGTGAACGGCGTTGTTCGGATTCGCCGCGACGGCGTCGCCCGACAGCACGTTGGTGCCGCCACTGCTCGACGCCGGCGTCGCCGACGCGTTACCTGCCGAGACGCCGTTGCCTGACCCGATGTTCAAGCCACCACCGTCAACCGCGTTCAGGCTGTCGGGGCGCCACCAACCCGCCGTCCAGCAGGCGCTGTGTGTCCGGCAAGCCGGTGTTCGAGCCTTCGACGGACGGAACACCAAGCACGAGCCCGCTGACGTCCGGGATGTGCGAAATTCCCGTGCCGGATCCTGCCGTCGTCCTAGCCGTTTCCAGCCGACAAGGCGAAAAGCATGCCATTTAGGTCAATTAGCGTTGCGCTGTTTGGGCTAACGCGTCCATCTAATGCAGTTGGCAGCAGACCCCCGGAACAGATACACAGTCCGCACACAGCGCCGTGTCACGCAGCCCGAGATCGCAGCCCGAGACGAAGGGACGTCCCATGGCAACCGAACCGATCGTGATCCCCGACGCTACGGCGGAACCCGCGCAGTACAAGCAGGCGCTGCTCGACCTGATCGGCGACACCGATCCCGTGGCCACCCTCGGATCGACCGTCGAGCAGTGGCGGGCCATCACCGGCGGCCTCACCAAGGAGCAGCTCACCACCCAGCCGGTGGACGGCGAGTGGTCAGTCGCGCAGATCACCGGCCACCTCTTCGACGTCGACCTGGTCTACGGCTTCCGCTGGCGGCTGATGCTGACTGAAGACAACCCGAGCTACCCCGGTTACGACGAGAAGCTTTGGACGCCGATGCCGCGCCCGCCGTTTGACCAGCTCCTTGAGGCGTGGTCAGGCCTACGAGCCGCGAACATGCTGGTGCTGCAGGCCAACTGGCCGGCGCAGAAGCAGCGCTCCGCGAACCATTCACAGCAGGGCCCAGAGAACTTGGACGAAACCGTACGCAAGATCGCCGCGCATGACCTTGCCCACCTGAACCAGATGCAGCGAGCGGCGGAAGCGGGCGCGTAATCGGCGTCCGACTCACTGGTAGCGCGCCACCCGCGGACCGATAGATTGCGCGCGTGCTGCTCTCCGACCGCGACATCAGGGCCGAGCTCGCGGCGGGCCGCGTCGTCCTCGATCCGTACGACCCGATCATGGTCCAGCCGTCCAGCGTCGACGTCCGGATCGACAAGTACTTCCGGGTCTTCGAGAACCATCGCTACCCGCACATCGACCCGGCCGTCGAGCAGCCCGACCTGACCCGCCTGGTCGAGCCCGCGGCGGAAGAGCCGTTCATCTTGCACCCTGGTGAGTTCGTGCTGGCCTCGACGTATGAGGTCATTACCTTGCCGGACGACGTAGCCGGGCGTCTTGAGGGGAAGTCCAGCCTTGGCCGGCTCGGCCTCCTGACCCACAGCACCGCCGGCTGGATCGACCCGGGATTTTCCGGTCACGTCACCCTCGAGCTGAGCAACGTCGCGACGCTGCCGATCAAGCTCTGGCCCGGGATGAAGATCGGGCAGCTGTGCCTGTTCCGCACCTCCTCGCCGTCCGAGTTCCCGTACGGCAGTTCTGTCTATGGCTCGCGATATCAAGGACAGCGCGGGCCGACGCCGTCCCGGTCGTGGCAGAACTTTCACCGCACCCAGATCTGACACGCGGAGGTACCGATGGCGATGCGCCTCGGAAACGTCGTCTTCGACAGCGCCGATCCCCACGCTGCGGCGGCGTTCTATACCGAACTCACCGGCTGGCCGATCGTGCGCACCGACGGCGACTGGATCGACCTGCAGACCGATACCGGTGCCGCGTTCTCGATCCAACTCGCACCCGATCACATCAAGCCTGACTGGCCGGACGCGACCCGACCGCAGCAGGCCCACGTCGACTTCATCGTCGACGACATGGACGCCGAGCATGCCCGCGCCCTGGCGCTGGGCGCGACGCTGCTCGACGACTCGGCCGACCATCCGACCTTCCGGGTGTTCGCGGATCTCGACGGTCACCCGTTCTGCCTCTGTCGCAGCTAACCGACACAGCAGCTGCTAAGCGGTCGGGCCTGGGCCGCGCACCGAGCGCAGGAGTACCTCGGCGACGTCGATCACCACGACGTCTGCGCGCGCCGACCCTTGTGACTGCCGATCACGTACCGCGTCGCCCAACATGACCCGGCAGTACGGGCAGGCCGTCACGACGACGTCCGGATCAAGCGCGAGCGCTTCGTCGATGCGCTCGTGATTGATGCGCTTGCCGACGCGCTCTTCCATCCACATGCGCGCGCCGCCGGCGCCACAGCAGAAGCCGCGCTCCTTACAGCGCGGCATTTCCGTCGACGTCAGACCCGGAACCGCGGCGAGCACATCGCGCGGTTGCCCGTACACCTTGTTGTGCCGGCCGAGGTAACACGGGTCGTGATAGGTCACCGACGAATCGACGGCGGACGTCGCCTGCAACCGGCCTTCGGCGACCAATGTCGCCAGCAACTCCGTGTGATGCACGACCTCGAAGTCGCCACCGATCTGCGGATACTCCCGCGCGATCGTATTGAAGCAATGCGGGCACGACGCGACGATCTTGCGCGCGCCGACCGACTGCAGTGTGGCGACGTTTTGCTGCGCCAGCTGCTGGTAGACGAACTCGTTGCCCATCCGCCGCGCCGGATCACCGGTGCACGTCTCGAGTGGTCCGAGCACCGCGAACTCGACCCCGGCGGTGTGCAACAGCTCAGCGACCGCACGTGTCGATGTGCGAGCACGGTCATCGGAGGCGCCTGCGCAACCAACCCAGAACAGGTACTCGACGTCGTCGGGAATCTGCGAACCTCGATCAACGACGCGGACGTCGAAGCCCAAGCCTTCGGTCCACGCCAACCGGGTCGATGCGGGTAAGCCCCAGGGATTACCGGCATTCTCCAGATTGCGCATCATGCCGCCGGCCTCGGCGGGGAACGCCGACTCGACCAGTACCTGGTGCCGGCGCATGTCCATGATGTGGTCGACGTGCTCGATGTCGACTGGGCATTCCTGCACGCACGCGCCGCACGATGTGCACGCCCAGAGCGCTTCGGGGTCAATGACCCCGCCAGCCTCCAGCGTCCCGACGAGCGGGCGCATCGCCGCCGCA
>DASRZB010000278.1:0-10261 GCA_035653855.1 Acidothermaceae bacterium
GAGGAGCGGCGCCTGTCCGCCGATAACTGTGCGCTCGACGATCTCGAGCACCACGATCTGTGCGCTCTTGATCGACTGCACGAGTTCGGGGTACGCGGTGCCTGCCGCCGATGAGTTGATGAACCCGGCCTGGGCGAAGAACGGGTTGATCGCGAATCGCGATGAATCAGTGAAGGAGTCGCTGATGAACAGCGTCTTCGGGGTGATCAGCGGCGCATCGGTCGTGGTGTCGGCGAGTTGACTCGTCGTATTCACCGTCGTGGTGACGCCAGGCCGGGTGACGGAGAACAGTGGCGCCTGCTCAGTGGTGCGCTGGCCGAGCAGTGCCTCGAGGTCGGTGTGCGAGTTGCTGTTGCCCAGTGGTGTCACTGTTGCCGTCGGCCACAACGTCGGATCGAGGCTGTCGGTTAGCAGGTGCGCGTAGATCAACGCGCCGAGGCCATTCCAGTGCGTGTCGAGCTTGCGGTAGAGCAACGTGCCTGGATCCTTTGCTTTTGCAGCCTCGATCGCGCCGCGCAGATCCTGATAGCCAGCCGGGGGATTTGCCGCCAACGCTGCCCAGAGCGCGGCCTCTGCCTTCGAAGCGCACGTCACGCCCTGATCTGCGGTGGGCAGGTACTGGGGATAGATATCGCTCTTGTCCGGGGCGATCATCATGACGAACTGTTTGCCCGCACGTTGCATGATCTCGGACAGTTGCTGGAATCGTTGCGCGATAACGGGCGCAGAGAGCACCGGATTACACGCAGCACGCAGGTCGGTACCGTAATACAGCCAGCCATCCAGACCTGAGATGACGACCGGGAAGTCTGTCGGCCCAGCGCTCGCGGGGGCAGTAGGCGGTTGTGGCACGGAGATGCCGGCGACTCCCGCAGTCGTCGTTGTTGTCGCGGTGCCGTTCGCGCCGTAATTCGGCGTCTCACCGAACACGCTGCGTTCGACCTTCGTATTGGCGCTGATCGCCACGTTGCGCAGCGGCAGATGGTCGGTAGCCCATGTGTCGAAGATCCCGAAGGATCGCCATCCGTCGCTCGTAGTCGGCAACGGACCAAGCTTGTGGTTCTCGATGGCCGGCGCACGGACGCCGGCCGCGGCGGCGACCGCAGGCCCGAAGAAGAACGTCAATGCCAGAAAGGCGATCGCGATGCGCACGGACTTCCCCTGCACACTCACGCGTGGAACGCGCACGTGTGGGGCGCGCAATCGCGGGACCATCGGTACTCCCTCAGAACTGGTAGTAGAGGAATGGACTGAACGTGCCGACGGCGACGAGCGCGGCCGCAATCGGTGCAAGCACGATCACATACGCGAACCGGGTCGCGATCGCGGGTCGGCTGGTGCCGAACTCGACGAAGCGACCCATCACGAATCCGGGCGGAATAAGGAAGACGAGCAGGGCGAGCCAGAAGATCAGCAGTGTCCGATGGGTCAATGCGGTCGCGACGGTTGCCGTGAGCCCATGGCCGGTCGGCACGAACATGGCGCCGAGAATGTGTCCGGCCTGGGGCAAGCTGTCAGACCGGAAGACCACCCAACCGAGGACGACTAGGAGCTGGGTGAGTGCTCGATGCAGCGGCCGCCACCATGCCGCCGTGTCGCCCCAGCCGGTGATGCGTTCGATCACTAGCAGCGTGCCGTGGTAGAGCCCCCATACCAGGAACGTCCAGTTCGCTCCATGCCAGAAGCCGGTGAGCGCGAAGACGATGTAGAGGTTGCGGTAGGTCTTCCACTTGCCACCGCGGTTGCCACCAAGCGGGATGTAGAGATAGTCGCGGAACCACCGCGACAACGACATGTGCCAGCGCCGCCAGAAGTCCGTGATCGACGATGCGGAGTACGGTCGGTTGAAATTCTCTGGGAGTTGGAAACCGAACATCCTTCCCAATCCGATGGCCATGTCGGAGTATCCCGAGAAGTCGAAGTACAGCTGCACGGTGTAGGCCAGTGCGCCGAGCCACGCGTTGACCGTCGTCAGCTGGCTGGTGTGCAAGGCGAAGACACTGTTGACGACCGGCGCGACGCTGTCGGCGACGATGACCTTCTTCGACAAGCCGACGGCGAACCGGGGGAAGCCCGCTGCGAAGTCGCCGAAGCGATCCTTCGAGGGTGTTTCGAGCTGGTCGGCGATCTCGTGAAACCGCACGATTGGGCCCGCGATGAGCTGCGGGAACATCAAGATGTAGGTCATGAACGTCAGCGGATTGTGCAACGGCTTGCGGGTACCGCGGTAGACGTCGACGACGTAGCTCAGATGGTGGAACGTGAAGAACGAAATCCCGATCGGCAAGACGAAGTGCAGAACATGGCTGCCGTGACCGCCGAATGCGTGCGTAAGTGCGTTCACTTGGCGCGAGGCAAAGTCGGCGTACTTCCAGACCGCAAGCGCGCCGACGTCGACGACGATGGCGCTCACCAGCACCGTCCGGCGATGCCTTTGCACGAACGGCTTCGATGAATCGATGGCGAGGCCAGCAGTGAAGTTGACGACTACGCACCCGAGGAGCAGGAATACAAACGCGTGGCCGCCCCATGTGTAGAACACCAGGCTGGCAAAGGCCAGTACCCCGTTGCGAGCGGTGCGAGGAAGTGCCCAGTACACGAGGAGCGTGGCCGGCAGGAAGAACCACAAAAAGGTCGGCGTCGCGAACGACATGCCTGACCTCCTGCGATCCTTAGATGGGGTTGGGTGAAGCTACCAGCCGCGCGGAGACGCGGGCCGTAGGTCGGGATCGGTGACCCGAAACGATCTCACCCGACCGGGCGGAGTGTCGCGAGTCTCGAATCGCACGGTGACCCAGCCGGCGCCCGAGCCTTGCACCCAACCCGGTCCCCACGCGACGTGATCCACATCGCGGCCAGCAACCCACGGACGGTCGGTGCGGCGAGCAGCAGCGGCGTCCGCCGGCTCCTCAGTGGTCGGGTCGGGG
Organism: Acidothermaceae bacterium; assembly: GCA_035653855.1. GTDB lineage: Bacteria > Actinomycetota > Actinomycetes > Acidothermales > Acidothermaceae > PALSA-607. The sequence goes on from DASRZB010000278.1 coordinate 2,928, forward strand.
TCGTCTTGCGGACCTGCGGCGATTAGTTCGCCGAAGAGGTCGTCCTGCGTCCAGTCCGCGAGGCCGCTCACCCCGACCCCGACGAGTCGAAGTCCGCCGCTCACGTCGACGTCGGTGAGCAACTGCCGCGCGATCCGGACGACGACCCGCGGGTCGTCGGTGGGGGCGGGCAAGGTCGCCGAGCGGGTCAGGGTCGTGAAGTCGTGCAATCGGACTTTCACCGAAATCGTCCGACCCGACAGCCGCGCGGCCCGCAGTCGTTCGACCACCCGGCGGGCCATCCCGTCGACGACAGCAGTGAGTTGCGCAACGTCGGCGACGTCATGTTCGAAGGTGTCTTCGACGCTTACCGACTTCGACTCCCGCTCGAGCATCACCTCGCGGTCGTCGAGCCCATGTGCCAGCAGCCACAGTCCACGGCCGAGGCTGTTGCCTAGTGCCCGCACCGCGTCAGCTTCGTTGAGCGCGGCAAGGTCGGCGACGCTGGCGACGCCGATGGCGCGCAGCTTCGCTGCAGTTGCGGGCCCGACACCCGGCAACCGACCGACCGGCAACGGGCGCAAGACGTTGTCCTCATCGCCCGCCGCGACAACGCGCAGACCATCGGGCTTGTCGAGATCGGAGGCGATCTTGGCGACCAGCTTCGAGCTGCCGACACCGACGGACAGCGTCAATCCGGTCGACGCGTGCACCGACTCCTTCACCCGCGCGGCAATCTGCCGCACGCCATCGGCGGACAGGTCGTCGTGGTCGCCCGCCTCGAGATCGACGTAGGCCTCGTCGAGCGATAACGGCTCGACGAGTGGCGACAGCTCACGGAGTTGCTCCATGACAAGGACGCTGGCGGCGCGGTAAGCCTCGAACCGTGGGGCGAGGAACGCCGCCTTCGGGCATCGCCCGCGCGCTTCCATCGTCGACATCGCGGATCGCACACCGTGCACCCGCGCCTCGTAGCTGGCAGTCGCGACCACACCGCGCAGCCCGAGGCCACTCACCACGACCGGCTTGCCGCGCAGCGACGGCTTGTCGATCTGCTCGACCGACGCGTAGAAGGCATCGAGGTCGGCGTGCAAGATCGTTGCCCGCGAGCGCGGTCGCGGCAGCGGCTGACGGTTCACCGCAGCGCCCTCACAGCCCAATCCCCGACCACGGTGCCATCCTCGACTAGGACCACGACATGGCCGACGCCGGTTCCTTGCTGTCTGTCAGCCCCCGACCTAGGCTTAGCGTGAGCACATCAACCGAACATTCGGTCGGTTGACGCTGGCGATGCGTACGGAGGCGAAATGGCGGAAGACCTCGACGAGCGCTTCGTTGACATGCTGGCCGCCGACGAGCGGATCGAACCACGCGACTGGATGCCCGACGCGTATCGGGCCACCTTGATCAGGCAGATCGCCCAGCACGCGCACTCAGAGATCATCGGCATGCAGCCCGAGGCCAACTGGATCACCCGCGCGCCGTCCCTACAGCGCAAGGCCATCTTGATGGCAAAGGTCCAGGACGAAGCAGGTCACGGGCTCTATCTCTACGGCGCGGCCGAGACGCTCGGCGTCGACCGTGCCCAACTGCTCGACTTGCTGCACACGCGCAAGCAGAAGTACTCGAGCATATTCAACTACCCGGCGACTTCCTGGGCGGACGTCGGTGCGATCGGTTGGTTGGTCGACGGCGCCGCGATCACCAATCAGGTGCCGTTGTGCCGATGCTCGTACGGTCCATATGCACGTGCGATGGTGCGGATCTGCAAGGAGGAGTCCTTCCACCAGCGGCAAGGTTTCGATCTGCTGCTCACGTTGTCGCGCGGCACACCGGCACAGCACGCAATGGCCCAAGATGCGGTCAACCGGTGGTGGTGGCCGTCCTTGATGATGTTCGGCCCGCCCGACGACGAGTCGCCGAATAGCGCGCAGTCGATGGCATGGGGGATCAAGCGCTTCTCCAATGACGAGCTGCGACAGAAGTTCATCGACATGACGGTGCCGCAAGCCAAGGTGCTGGCTCTCGATCTGCCGGACCCCGAGCTCGCCCTCGATGCAGAGACGGGCCACTACCGGTTCGGCCCGATCGATTGGGACGAGTTCGCTCGCGTCGTCAAGGGCGGCGGACCGTGCAACGAGCAGCGCATCGCGCACCGGGTGGCGGCTCACGACGACGGTGCCTGGGTGCGTGCCGCCGCGGTGGCATACGCCGCCAAACACGCCGTTGAGGCGGTCGCATGAGCGACACAGGATTGGCACTGTGGGAGGTGTTCATTCGCGGTCGGCGAGGCCTCTCGCATGTCCACGCGGGCAGCTTGCATGCGGCCGACGAGGCGATGGCGCTGCGCAACGCCCGCGACGTTTACACGCGTCGAAGCGAGGGCGTGAGCATCTGGGTGGTGCGATCGCAGGATATTTCCGCCTCGAGTCCCGACGAAAAGGACCCTTTCTTCGCTCCTGCCGCGGATAAGGTTTATCGACACCCCACGTTTTACGACCTGCCCGAGGAGGTGCGACAGATGTGAGCGAGGCAACCGAACCTACGGCAGTAGCGCTCTTCACCTACGCGCTGCGCCTTGGCGACGACGCACTCGTATTGTCGCAGCGGCTGTCAGAGTGGGCATCGCGCGCCCCGGAGATCGAAGAAGACATTGCGCTCACGAACATCGCTCTCGATCTGCTCGGGCAAGCACGAGCGTTGCTCGACTATGCGGCCGTTGTTGAAGGTGGTACTCGCGACGAGGACGACCTGGCCTATCTGCGTACCGAGCGCGAGTTTCGCAACGTGCATCTTGTCGAGCAGGAGAACGGCGACTTCGCGCACACGATCGCGCGCCAGCTGTTCTTCAGTACCTATCAACTGTTCCTCTACGAGGAACTGATTAGCTCCACTGACGAGCTACTTGCCGGCGTGGCCGCGAAGGCCGTCAAAGAGGCTGCGTACCACCACGACCACGCAGCGCTCTGGACAGTGCGTCTTGGTGACGGTACTGACGACAGCCGTCGGCGGATGCAGGCCGCTGTCGATCGTCTGTGGCCATTTACTGCGGAACTGTTCGATGCCGACGATGTCGAGACCCTCCTTGCTGCGCAGGGCATAGCCGTCGATCCGGCCACGCTACGACCGCGATGGGTTCGCGCGATCAGCGATACGTTCGCGACCGCGACGTTGGTGATCCCGCCGACGGTCTGGACGTCGCACGGTGGCCGCCGTGGCGTGCACACCGAGTGCTTCGGTTACCTGCTTGCGGAGATGCAATACCTGCACCGGCTGCATCCCGGCGCCTCATGGTGATAGCGCCGATGACCACGGCCGTCGAGCATGCGTGGGCGGTGTCCTCCGCAGTCGCCGACCCCGAGTTGCCGGTCGTCACCATCGGCGATCTTGGCATCGTGCGCGGCGTCGACATCGACGCGCAAGGTTGCGTACGTGTCGTCCTCACCCCTACCTATTCTGGCTGCCCGGCGACCGCCGTGATCCGGGGCGATGTCGTCGGTGCGCTGCACGAAGCAGGCTTCGAGCACGTGGAGGTGCGCACCGTGCTCGCGCCAGCGTGGACCACCGATTGGATCACCGAAGCTGGACGCCGAAAGCTGTCCGAGAACGGCATCGTGCCGCCGTCCGGGGTGAGCTCACAACGGCGGGTCGATCTTGCGCTTGCCATGCGCTGCCCGCGATGTGGCTCGCTCGACACGTTACTTGTCAGCCGTTTCGGCTCGACGGTGTGCCAGGCGATGTATCGATGCACGTCGTGCCTGGAGCCGTTCGACGCCGTCAAGCCGTACTGAGCGTCACGTGGCAGGGCGTCCGCGGTTTCACACCGTTCAAGTGTCCGCGATCGACCGACTGACCACCGACGCGGTCGCCATCACGTTCGCGGTACCCGACGACCTTGCCGGCGAGTACATGTTCTCGCCGGGCCAGCATGTGACGGTGCGCTGTCGCGCGGCTGGTGACGATGGTCGTCGTACCTACTCGTTGTGCTCCGCACCAGGCGTCGTGCGCATCGGGGTCAAGCAGATCCCCGGTGGCGTCTTTTCCACGTACGCGCTCGGTGGCCTGCGCATCGGCGACGACGTCGAGGTCATGACGCCAACCGGGCACTTCACTACGGATGTTGATGCGGCGCGACCGCGGCACCGCGCAGCGATCGTTGCGGGCAGCGGGATCACCCCGGTGTTGTCGATCGCGGCGGCCACGCTGCGCGCCGAGCCGGCCAGCCGGTTCACGCTGATCTATGGCAACCGCAGCGCTGAGGCCGTCATGTTCCTCGACGAACTGGCCGACCTGAAGGACCGCTTTCCCGATCGACTCGCGGTCTTCCACGTCCTGTCGCGCGAGATGCGCGACTCAGCCCTGCTTACCGGTCGGCTCGACCGCGCCAAGCTCGATGAGTTGCTCGAGGTGGCGATCGCCCCGAACACGGTCGACGAGTGGTTCGTGTGCGGGCCGGCGCCGATGATCGACGCAGCGCGTGCGGCGCTGCGGGAGCACAACGTCAAGGACGATGCCGTCCACGTCGAGCTCTTCCATATCGCGACCCCGACCCGAGCAGCCGCCACGCAACCGGCTGTCGTCGAGATCGGCACTGAACAACAAGCGACTGTGACGATCACCCTGGCCGGCCGCTCGACCACGCTGCCCGTGCCACTCGACAACGATGTGCTGCACGAGGTGATGCGGGTACGTCCCGACGTCCCGTATGGATGTACGAACGGAATGTGTGGCACCTGCAGGGCGAAGCTGGTCGAGGGCCGCGTCGAGATGGATCACTGTTATGCACTTGATCAGGCCGAACTCGACGCGGGATTTGTCTTAACCTGCCAGGCCCAGCCGCGCAGCGAAGTGGTGGCGCTCGACTACGACGTGTGATCCGTCAGCACGATGTGCAGGTCCTCGAGGCTGAACCAAGCTGCCCGGCGCAATGAGCCGCGGAACTCAATCAATGCCTGGCCAAGGTAGCGACCGTCCTCGATCATCACCAACTCGTCGAGAATCCTGCGGACCGGCCACGTCGGATTCTCCGGGACGTCGCGGTAGTCGATGCGCAAGACCTCGACACCCGGCGTGAAAGCACTCGGCCCGATCGAGGTGAGGAAGCGAAACGCGCTGCACCCGCCTGGTTCGTCGATGGTCTCGTACTTCGGCAGTGTGACGCGCATCAGGCGTCGGGCACCGGTGCTAAAGAGGTTGCGGCCCTGCTCGGCGTCGGGATCGAACGTCTTGCCTCTCCACGGTAGCCAAACCGCGGTGAGCGCCTCGAACGCCGGATCGATGTGGTGGCCGATCGTGCTCGCCAGGAAGCGCCCGCGCATCGGGCCACGAAGCCGCGCGGGCGGCTGACCGCCCGCGAAGACCGACTCGAGGGCGGCAAGACCGGCCGGCCGTTCGAGGCGAAGGAGCGCGACCGCCCGCCAGAAGCTGGTAGCCGCCAAGACAACCGAATCCATCGGCACATTCTGTATCACGGCGCCAGATTGCGACATCCTCCGAAGTGACAGGTCCGAGACGAACAGGAGACCACCATGGCTGACGGAGATTTCATCGAGCTAGCCGAAACGATCACACCGGGACGTCGATTGGGCCGCCACGTTCAACACGACGCCCGCAGCCGCAACTACCCGGCTGCGGTTGCCCCGATCGCGGACGCGAAGCATGTGCGCCACGGCAAGCCCTTCGACCAGGGCGAACTCGGCTCCTGCACTGGCAACGCGATGGCCGGCGCCATGATGACCGCGCCGTACTACAAGGCCAGCCGCACGCTGGTGGAGGCGAACGCGGTGCTGCTCTATGAGCAAGCAACCCATCTCGACCGCACGAAGGGCAGCTACCCGCCCGACGACACGGGGTCGACCGGGCTAGCGGTGGCTAAGGCAGCCAAGCGTGACGGGTACATCAGTGCGTACAGCCACGCATTCGGGATGCAGCACGCGCTCGGGGCGCTGACGCTGGCGCCAGCGATCACCGGCATCAACTGGTACACCAGCTTCGACAGCCCGCTGCCTACCGGCGAATGCCCGCTGAGCAATGACGCGACCATCCGCGGCGGCCATGAGGTCGAACTGTTCGGGCTCAGTGTCGAGCACCAGCAGGTCTGGGCCTACCAGTCGTGGGGGCCGAGCTGGGGCGGCCTAGGCAACGGCACGTTCTGGTTCTCCTACGCCACCTTCGAGCGGTTGCTCGCCGAGAAGGGCGACGTGACCGCCTTCACGGTCTAAACCCGCTCGGCGTCGGACCTGCGCTGCCCATATGGTGACCGCATGTCCGACGCCGACGCAGACCTCGGCACGGAGCCGATCTGGCCGGCGACTCGGACCGGCGTTCTTCGCGACGCGGTCGGCGTAGGGCTGGCGACCGGCGCTTACGGTTTGTCGTTCGGTGCCATCTCGAGCGCGGCCGGCCTTAGCGTGCTGCAGACCTGCGTGCTCTCACTGGTGATGTTCACCGGCGGCAGCCAGTTCGCGATGGTTGGCGTCATCGGCGGCGGTGGTGCCGCGATGACCGGTGCCGCGACGGCGATCATGCTCGGCGTACGCAACGCGTTCTACGCCGTGCGGATGGCGAGCATCCTCGACGCGGCAGGTTGGAGGCGCCCGGTCGCCGCGCAGCTGACCATTGACGAGAGCACGGCGATGGCCGTGGCCCGGACCACGGTGCGTTCGTCGAGGCTCGCGTTTTGGGCAACCGGCACTTCTGTCTACGTCTTCTGGAACCTTGCCACTCTCATCGGCGCGCTCAGTGCACACGCGCTGTCGAACCCGCGAGTGCTCGGTCTCGACGCCGCCGCTCCCGCAGCCTTCCTTGCTCTGATGTCGCCGCGCTTGCGATCGCGCGAACCGTGGGTGGTGGCGTTGACGGCGGCCGCGGTCGCGCTGATTTCGGTGCCGTTCGTGCCGACGGGTGTGCCGGTACTCTTCGCCGCGGGGGTGGCCGTCATTGCGGGCGTCCGACCCAGCCCTGGCAGCAGCCCTGGCAGCCATGACAAGGGTGCACGCTGATGTGGCTTGCGATCGCGGTTGGTTGTGTCGGCTGCTTCGCACTCAAGCTGGTCGGGTATTCGCTGCCCCGTCGCGTCATCGAGCAACCCGTTGTGAAGCACGTCGCCGAACTGCTACCGGTTGCACTACTGACCGCGTTGATTGCCACTCAAACCTTCACCACGGCTCATCACTTGCAACTTGACGCGAGGGCCGCCGGCCTGGTGGCGGCCGCAATCGCCGTCCGGTTCAAAGCACCGTTTCTTGTCGTCGTTGCGGTGGCATGTGTGGTGACGGCGCTCGTACGGCTGGCGGCCTAGAAGACTGCTGAACAAAGGCGCGTCACGGCCTGGCGGCGTCCAGCGCACGGGATGA
>DASRZB010000279.1:0-9402 GCA_035653855.1 Acidothermaceae bacterium
ACACCGCTCGCCGCAAGCGGGGTGGCCGACACAGTTGTGCCACTGCGACAGCGGTCGATGCCGGGGCGATCCGCGCCTACCTCGTCACGCTGGCGGACGCTGCCTTACGGTGCCGCGGCCTCCATCGTCGTGCTGGTCGCGGTGATCGTCGGCGGGATCGTCGCGCTCGGACACAGCGGAAGCAATGACAAGAAGTCGGCCAGTGCTCCAGCGATCGCCGCTCCGGCCGCCACGACGTCCGGGGGCCCAGCGACGATCGCGTCTGGTACCGACTACACGTCGGCGGACCTGCGCTCCCAGGTAGCCGCTGTGGTCACCAGCAACGTCCCCGGTGCGGCGGCGAACTTCCCGGGCTTGGCGTTTGGTCTTTCGCAAGCGGCCGGATCTGCAGCTGCCCCTGCTGCGGCGGCCTCCGCACCCGCCGCAGCGTCCTCTGCCCCCGCCGCTGCCCCAGTTCTGCCCGCTGCCTCCTCTGCGGCAGCCGCACCGGCCACGCCGTCCGCGGGTGGAGCAACAAATGGGGGGACGGCGGACCGGGCCGCCATTACGGCCCCGGCCGGGCCGCTGGCGGATCCCGCAGCCTTGGCGCGCTGCATCCAGATCCTTGCCGGAAAGGCTGAGCAACCCCTCCTCGTCGACTACGCGCTGTTCAACGGCGCGCCGTCGACGATCATCGTGCTCCCCGATCCCGATGTTGCACACAAGCTCGACATCTACGTCGAGGCAGACACAGCGAACTGTGCGGACCAGGAGTTCACCTTCGAAACGTTCCTCGGTCCGACTCCCGGCCCTTAATGTCGGGGCTGTGATCACCCAGCAACGGACAGCCTGCGCCAACCGCCACCAGGTGGTCGCGAGCCTGCCCAGTCGGGAATCGTAGACGCCTAGGATCTGTTGAAGGCCCTAGTCGCCGGATTGGCGACCGTCTTCGAGGTAGGTCTTTGTGAACGTGCGCGAACTCATCATCATCGGATCCGGTCCGGCCGGTTACACGGCGGCGCTCTACGCCGCACGGGCCGACTTGCACCCGTTGGTTTTCGAGGGCGCAATTGCCGCTGGTGGCGCACTGATGACCACCACCGACGTGGAGAACTTCCCCGGGTTTCCCGACGGGATCATGGGACCGGAGTTGATGGAGAGCCTGCGCAAGCAGGCGGCTCGCTTTGGTGCCGAACTGGTGACCGATGACGTCACCGAGGTCGACCTGGCCGGACCGGTGAAGGTCGTCCATGTCGGCGATCAGGTCTTCCACTCACGCGCCGTCATCTTGGCGACGGGTTCGAAGTATCGCTACCTCGGGCTCGAGAATGAGGCTCGGTTGCTCGGCCACGGTGTCTCCGCCTGTGCGACATGTGACGGGTTCTTCTTCCGTGACCACGACATCGCGGTCGTCGGTGGCGGCGACTCTGCCCTTGAGGAAGCGACATTCCTGAGCAAGTTCGCCCGCACCGTCACTGTCGTGCACCGTCGTGACGCGTTGCGCGCGAGCAAGATCATGCAGGACCGCGCGTATGCGAACGACAAGGTCGGCTTCCGCTGGAACTCCGAGGTGACCGATGTGGTTGGCGACGACAAGGTCGCCGGCATCACAGTTCGCGACACCGTCACGGGTGTCGAGGATCGGCTGCCCGTGACTGGCCTGTTCGTTGCGATCGGCCACGACCCCCGCAGCGATTTGTTCCGCGGCCAAGTTGATCTCGACGAGGCCGGCTACGTGAAGGTCGAAGCCCCGTCGACCCGCACGAACCTCGACGGAGTCTTCGCCTGCGGCGACTTGGTCGACCACACCTACCGGCAGGCGGTCACCGCCGCCGGTACCGGGTGTGCGGCCGCGCTCGACGCGGAACGCTGGTTGGCCGCGCACCACGACTGACCAGTTCGAAGGCTGTCTCCACCGCAGAAGTTCATCCATCAAAGATCAGTGTTCAACCCGACAGGAGCCCATCGTGGGAACCACCAAGTCCGTCACCGACGAGACCTTTGCGACCGATGTCCTTAGCAGCGACACCCCGGTCCTGGTCGACTTTTGGGCCGAGTGGTGCGGTCCCTGCCGCATGGTCGCGCCGGTCCTTGAGGAGATCGCGAACGAGCACGCCGACAAGGTGCGGGTAGTCAAGCTCAACATCGACGAGAACCCCGAGACCGCTCGTGCCTACTCGATCCTGTCGATTCCGACGTTGAACGTGTACAAGGGCGGCCAGGTCGTGAAGCAGATCATCGGCGCCAAGTCGAAGTCCGCTCTGCTGAAGGATCTGGAGGCGTTCCTCTAGGCCGTACCATGGCTCCCTCCACGCCGGTACTCGCCGCGCGGCAGGCTCCGGTAAACGCCGGAGCCCCGCCGGGCGTCAATTCCCCACCGGAGCGGTCGACCCGAACGAGGACGCCTATGCAGCAGCAGCACGAGCGGGTCGACGAGCCGTTGCGCCTCGGCGACCGCGGGCTCGCCGTGCTCGAGCTACGGCATCGGCTGCGCCAGCTCAGCCTGCTGGTCAGCGACGAGACTGCTCAGCGCCCTGACGCTGGTGACCTTTTTGACGAAGCCTGCGACCACGCGGTCCGCAGCTTCCAGCAACAGCGGGGCCTGCGCATCGACGGCGTCGTCGATCGGGAGACCTACCGCAGCCTCGATGAAGCCCGCTGGCGGTTGGGCGACCGCACCTTGTCGTTCGCCGTCCGGCACCCGTACGTCGGCGACGACGTCGCGGGCCTCCAGCATCGGCTGACCGACATGGGCTTTGACTGTGGGCGAGCCGATGGTGTGTTTGGGCCGCGGACCGAAAACGCCCTGCGGGAGTTCCAGCGCAACGTCGGGCTACCGGCCGACGGCACCTGTGGCCCTGCCACATTTCGGGCTTTGCGGCAGCTCGCCCGCACGGTCGTTGGCGGCAAAGCCAACGAGTTGCGGGAGTACGACCGGCTGCATCACGGCGGGCCGACGATGGCAGGCAAGCTCGTGGTCATCGACCCTGGCCATGGCGGGCGCGACCGGGGATCGACCAATGGGACGTTGGACGAAGCCACCATCGTCGACGACATTGCCAATCGGCTCGAGGGGCGGCTCGCGGCGGCCGGCGCCCAGGCGTTTCGGACCCGCGGCGGCGAGGGCATGCTTGAGGACACCGATGCCATCGAACGGCCGCCGAGCGATGCCGAGCGTGGGGCATTCGCGAACGCCGCTGAAGCCGACCTGCTCGTTTCGCTGCATATTGACGGCGACCTGAATTCGAGTTGCCATGGCATCTCGACGTACTACTACGGCACCGTCATCGACCGATCGCTGGTTGGCGCACGCCTTGCGGAGTTGATCCAGCAGGAGGTGTTGGCGCGCACCGATTTCCTCGATTGCCGTAGCCATCCGAAGAGCTGGGAACTGCTGCGCCGGACCCGCATGCCCGCCGTCCGGATAGAGCTCGGTTATCTCACGAACCCTGGCGATGCGGCTCGACTGGGCAATGCAGAGTTTCGTGACGAACTCGCCGAGGCGATCGTGGTCGCGATCCAACGGCTGTACTCACCGGCCGAGTTACCGTCGCAAGAAGCGATCGAATTGAGTCGCCAGACCATCTCTGTCTGATCACACCGGCCGGAGTGCACCTTCGGGTGCCACCGACCCCAGCAGTCGTTCGAGGGCACCCTCGACGTCCTCCCGCCACGACAGCACAGTCTTGAGATCCAGCCGCAACCTCGGGTGCCGCGGATGGGGTCGGATGGTCTTAAAACCCAGTGCCAGTAGGAAATCTGTCGGCAAGACACAAGCCGGAGCCTCCCAGCGGCTATCGCCGAATGCCTCGATCGCTTTGACTCCACGACGGGTCAGATCCTTCGCCACGGACTGCAGCAGAATGCGACCGAGCCCGCCGCCGGTGAACTCGGGCAATACGTGAGCGGTCATCAGCAACACCGCGTCCGGACTCACCGGGCTGGTCGGAAACGCAACGGATCGCGGAACGTACGCGGGTGGTGCGTATAGGACGTACCCAGCGGTGGAACCGTCGACTTCTATGAGCCGACCGCAGCTCCCCCACTCGAGAAGCACTGCAGAGACCCAAGCCTCCTTCTCGAGCGCCGCGTCGCCTGATTCCTCGGCTCGGGTGCGACTCACGGGGTCGAGTTCCCAAAACGCACACCGCCGGCACCGAGCCGGTAGATCGTCCAGGTTGTCGAGCGTCAAGCCGACCACGCGTCGCGACATCGTTCCTCCGCCAGCGCTGGAAGCGCGCAATGTAGGGCTAGTTTGATCGCTTCGCATCGGCGACGGTAGTGCCGGTCGGGCGATCTGCACCGGCCCTGCGCGGCCTGGTAAATCGCCGGGGCTCGCTGCCACGGGCGCTACCCTGAGTGCTCAAGGAGGACGTTTTCGTGGACATGTCAGGCGGGTCGCGGTTAGACCCCTATCTCGAGCGCTATGCCGCGCGCACCCACGGCATGACGACGTCAGAGATCCGGGCTCTTTTCGCAGTAGCCAACCGCCCGGAGATCATCGGCATGGGTGGCGGCTCGCCATGTGTGAGCGCACTCCCGCTCGACGTCATCGGCGAGATGACCGCGCGGGTGATCACCGAGCAAGGCGCGCACGCCCTGCAGTACATGGGTGGCCAGGGCGACCCTCGTCTGCGCGAACTCATCTGCGGCGTCATGGCCCTTGAGGGCATCTCGGCGTCCGCCGACGACGTGATTGTCACGGTCGGCTCGCAGCAGGCGCTCGACATCGTGTCACGGATCTTCCTCGACCCCGGCGACGTCGTGATCGCCGAAGCGCCCTCCTACGTCGGCGCGCTCGGGACGTTCACGCAGTATCAGGCCGACGTCGTGCACGTCACGATGGACGACGCGGGGCTGGTGCCTGAGGCGCTGCGGGCAGCCATCGCGGACGTGGCCCGATCCGGGCGACGGGCAAAATTCGTGTATACAGTGCCGAACTACCATAATCCAGCCGGTATCACCCTCGTTGAGGAGCGCCGCGACGAGATCGTCGCCATCTGCGCCGAGGCCGGCCTGCTGATCCTCGAGGACAACCCGTACGGTCTGCTCGGCTTCGACGGGCCGCCGCTGCCCGCGCTGCGCGCCCGAGCCTCGGACGGCATCATCTATCTCGGATCCTTCTCGAAGACCTTCGCCGCCGGCGTCCGCGTGGGCTGGGTACTGGCGCCGCCCGGCGTGAAAGAGAAGCTGATCATGGCCAGCGAGGCGACGACGCTGTGCCCCGTGGCCTTGTCGCAATTTGTGGTCGCCGAGTTCCTCGAACATCACCCGTGGCAAGAGCAGGTGAAGGTCTTCCGCGAGCTCTACCGCGCCCGCCGAGATGCCTGCCTTGACGCGCTCGAATCGTCGTTCCCGGCCGGATCGTCGTGGACCCACCCCGCCGGCGGCTTCTACGTGTGGGTCACGTTGCCGGAAGGCATCGACGCCAAGGCAATGCTGCCGCGGGCGATACAGGGCCGGGTCGCCTACGTTCCAGGCGTCGGCTTCTACTCCGACGGCCAGGGCGGCCAAAACCTGCGGCTGGCGTACAGCCTCCCTGAGCCAGATCGCATCCGCGAAGGCGTCCGCCGGTTGGCCGGCGTCCTGTCTGAAGAGCTTGACATCGTCGCGACATTTCGCGGCGGCACATGAGCGGCACATGAGCGACCTGGGGCACGTTTTGGTACTGGCCGGCGGCCTGTCCTACGAACGCGAGGTCTCGCTGTCGTCCGGACGCCGGGTCACGGACGCGCTGGCTGGGCTCGGTGTCGAAGTCGAGCTCGTCGACATCGACGCGCAACTCCTGCCGCGGTTACTCCAAGACCCGCCGTCCGCAGTTTTCCTTGCTGTACACGGAATTGAGGGCGAAGACGGTGGCCTGCGCGACGCCCTCGACCTCAGTGGCGTGCCCTACGTCGGTGCCACCGGGGCGGCCGCGCGACTAGCTTTCGACAAACCCATCGCCAAGGCGATCCTCGGTCGCGCCGGTGTTTCCACGCCGGCCTCCGTCGCCTTGCAGCATGCGGCTTTCCGCGACTTGGGTGGACCAGCGCTGCTCGAGCGCGTTATCGAGCGACTTGGCCTGCCACTGGTCGTCAAACCGGCACGGGGTGGCTCGGCGCTGGGTGTCACTGTCGTTCGCAATGCGCCCGACCTGCCGGCAGCAATGGTCGGGTGCTACTCCTACGACGGCGTCGCCCTTCTCGAGCGGTACGTCGACGGCGTCGAGCTTGCCGTCAGCGTGGTTGACAACGGGTCCGGTCCGATCGCTCTTCCTGCGGTTGAGATCGACGCAGTGAGCGGCACCTTCGATTACGCCGCGCGATATACGGCGGGCATGACCGAGTACCACGTGCCGGCCCGCTTAGGCGCCGAGACAGCCGCCGCTGCAGGCGCCGCAGCGGTGCTTGCACATGAGGCTCTCGGGTTACGGGACATCTCCCGTACCGATCTGATCGTCGCGCGTGACGGCACGATCGAGTACCTCGAGACAAACGTGGCGCCCGGAATGACCACAACCAGCCTGTTGCCGCTCGCAGCCGCAGCCGCCGAGCTCGATCTGGGCACGCTGTGCCGCGATCTGCTGCATCGGGCGGCTGTTCGTGGCGTCTCGCTACCCGGCGCGCCGGTCTGAGCAGTGCTGGGTCGACGCCTTGTTAGTCGACTGGTTGGTTGGCGCTGCTCTTGTGGGTAGCGAGAGTCGGCGCCATCGCTGCCACGATGCGCTCCAGATCATCGACTGAGGCGAATTCGATGGTGATCTTGCCTCGACTGCGGCCGAGGTCGACCCGCACCCGCGTCTCGAAGTGGTCCGACAAGCCTGACGCGAGCTCATCGAGTCCGGCGGCGCGCTGCCGACCAGCGCGAGGTGCGCGTCGCCGCGCCGATTCACCGTCACCGACCGCGACGAGTTCTTCGACCGCACGCACCGAAAGGCCTTCCGCCACGATGCGTTGCGCGAGCCGCTCCTGTGCGACGGCGTCGTCGAGGCCGAGCAGCGCACGTGCGTGGCCGGCCGACAGCACACCCGCGGCGACCTTGCGTTGCACGGACGGCGGCAAGTTGAGCAGCCTGATCGTGTTGCTGACCTGGGAGCGCGATCGACCGATCCGCTTGGCCAATTCCTCATGGGTAGCGCCGAATTCGTCGAGTAGCTGTGCGTACGCGGCGCCCTCTTCCAGCGGATTGAGCTGTTCGCGATGAAGGTTCTCCAGCAGCGCGTCGCGCAGGAGCGCGTCGTCGTTGGTGTCCCTGATGATCGCCGGAATGGTGATGAAGCCGGCCTGCTGCGCGGCCCGCAAGCGACGCTCACCCATGACGAGCTCGTAGCCGGCGCCAGCCGGGCGAACGACCACCGGCTGCAGGAAGCCGACCTCACGCAACGAGTATGCGAGCTCAGCGAGCGCGGCTTCGTCGAACACCTGCCGGGGTTGCTTCGGGTTGGGCGCGATGTCGTCGACAGACAGCTCGGCAAACCGAGCGCCGGGCACCGCGCGTAAAGGTTCTTCGTCGCTTCGCCGGATCACCCGCGGCGCGGTGTTGGCGATCGCTGTGTGGGCGGGGTCCGGGCCTGCGTCGGTGGGACGCGCGCGATCAGCGGTCGTGGCGGTGGGAATCAGCGCACCGAGTCCGCGCCCTAAACCGCCGCGACGTGTACTCATCGAGAGTCTCCTGCAGCTGGGCCAGCGGTGTCGGTGTTGGTGCTTGTGCCAGCGCCGCGCTCGGCAATCTCGCGCGCGGCGTCGAGGTAGCAGAGCGCGCCTGGCGAAGCCGGGTCGTACGTCATGACCGTCTGTCCGTAACTAGGCGCCTCGGAAACACGAACGCTGCGTGGAATGACGGTTCGAAGCACGGTTGTACCGAAATGCAACCGAACGTCATCTGCAACCTGCGATGCGAGCCGTGTCCGCGCGTCGTACATCGTGAGCAGAATCGTCGATACTCGCAAATCAGGATTGAGGTGCGATTTCACCAGATCGATGTTGCTGAGCAGCTGACCGAGGCCCTCCAGCGCGTAGTACTCGCATTGGATCGGGATCAGCACTTCCTCGCCGGCCACGAGCGCGTTGACGGTCAGCAGACCGAGGGACGGCGGGCAGTCGATGAGCACGTAGTCGAAGTCGGCGACGACATCAGCCAGAGCCCGCCGCAACCGTGCCTCGCGGGCCACCATCGAAACGAGCTCGATCTCCGCGCCCGCCAGGTCGATCGTCGCCGGAACACAGGACAGCCCCGGAATCTCGGGCACGTCGACCATCACGTCGCCGAGTGACTTGCCCTCGATGAGTAGGTCATAGACGGACGGAATATCGGCGTGGTGGTCGATGCCCAGCGCGGTGGATGCATTGCCCTGGGGGTCGAGGTCGATGACGAGGACGCGCAGGCCGTGAAGTGCCATCGCCGCAGCAATGTTCACCGTCGTCGTCGTCTTGCCGACCCCGCCCTTTTGATTGGCCACTGTAACGATCCGGCGCCGCCCCGGGCGCGGGAACGTCTCGCCGCTGTGGCCGAGGACACGCATTGCCGTGGCGGTCTGGGTGGCAATCGGCGTCTCGTCAGGCACGGCAACCGGCGCAGTTTCACGTGAAACATCGGCAACCGGCTCGTCGGCATCGCCGGAGCTCGGTTGATGCGAGAGCGGCTGGGCCGGAATCGAGGCTGATCCTGTTTCACGTGAAACATCGGGACCGGACTCGGTCCTAGTTGCGCTACCACCAAGGACGGGTGCTGGCGCGCGCGAGGCAGGCTGAACAGGTATCGAGGGTGCCTGTGTTAGCCGCAAAACGTCGAGCAGAATCACCCTGGCGGACTCACTCACGCGGGGATCCTCCGATCACGCCATGCACTAGAACCAGCCATGCAGTAGAACCAGGGGGCGCTGGGCACGTCAGCCTAGAGCAAATTCAACGGCGCCGAGAAGCCCGGTGCCCAGACTGGCCAAGGCGCAACACCAGCGCGAGCGGATCGGTGGATAGTCGGAACCCGGGGACCATTGTGGCCGCACCCTCGCACAGTAATCCGTTCGGCTGCCACGTCGATAGCTCCGCAATCTGCACCCCTGGCAGCAGGTCTGCGTCATTCGAAGCTGCGGATTCACCATCGGCCGCGACGATGGCCAGCAACGCGGCGTCCATGGTCATACCAGCCCGCTGCACATCGCTCCACCCAGCGCTGACCTCAGCCGCAACGGCGCTGCCCTTGATGGCTAGCAGCTGGCCGCCGGCGCGCAATAGCGGCGCGGCCAGGACGGCGAGCCGATCGATCGGCGCGACGGCGCGCGCGATGACGATGTCCGCGTTCAGCTTCGGCGATGCCAGGTCGTCCGCTCTGGCGCGGCGGGTCACCACGCCTGGCAGCGAGAGGTCGCTATGCACCTCATCAAGGAAGGCGACGCGTCGCTGCATCGGTTCGACGAGGGTGACTTGTAGATCGGGGCGGGCA
>DASRZB010000280.1:0-2105 GCA_035653855.1 Acidothermaceae bacterium
GCGAGCGAGGTCGCCGAGTTGCCTGTCGAGGTCGATCAGCCGGGCTTCGAGGTCGGCGATGCGGTCGGCGTTGTTGAACCCGATGATGGGCTCGGAGAGGTTCTTCCCGTGGGCGCCGCGGTTGCCGTGACGCGTCTGGCCGCTGCGGGTAATCCGGAGCCCGTGGCCGCGCAGTTGCTCGGGCCGGTCGACGCACAGGGCGTCGGTGCCGTCTTGGCTCAGCCGCTGCGCGACCCAGGCACTGAATGGGCTGTCCTTGTAGATGAGCTTGCCGGAGATATTGCCGGAGCCGCCGGACACGTCGACATGCTCAACGAGTTCGACGCCATCGAAGTGATAGCGCCCTCGGATGGGGAGCGGATCGATCGCCATCGACAGGCGGTCGTAGTGGCGCTCGTCGACGAGCAGCACGCGGGCGATGCTGTACAGCGCGGCTTCGGCAGCGTCGCGCCAGTGCTGCTGGTCAGGGGCGATGTCGATGAGTTCGGCGACGAACGGCACGTCGGCCTCAGTTAGTCCGGCCGCGCGGGCCATCGCGATCCGAGCTTCATGCATGCGCGGCGGGACGAGGCTGCGGCGCCCGCGCAGCGACTTGATGAGCTCGTCGGTCTGCTTGCGCTGTTCACCCAGAGGCCAAGCGTCCTCACGGACGCGCTTTTGTTCGGCATCGAGGTCGGCGAGGGCGTCGTCGAAGCTGGCCATGGACTTGTCGGCGGCCACCTGGGCGGCGGTGAACTGTTCGGCGGTGGCTATGGTGAGTTCGAGCGGTGCGACCCGGTCATCGAAACGGTTGCGCCGGGCCGCGGTTTCGGTCCTGGTCCGCTCGAGTCGCTCGACCTCCTGCCGCAGTCCCTCGAGTATGTCGCCGCCGTGTTCGCGCTGCTGTCCCTGGATCTCGGTTCGGCGCAGCTCGAGCTGGTCTTCGTTCTCCTGCGCCCCGCGCAGCTGCTGCGAGACGCTGCGGCGCTCGGCTCGGTTATCCGCGACGGCCTTCTCGAGCAGTTGGCGCTCGGCGCGCAGGCGCCAGACCTGCAGCGGCGTGTCGCCTTCGCGTTGCGCCCCGAACGTGTCGATGAGCTGCTCCCCGGCGCGCGCGTCCTCGCGCTCTGCCCACAGCTCCGGCAGCCGCGCCAGCGTGCGGGCCTTGTCTGCGGCGGTGAGCATCTCGTTGTAGGCGCCTTCGAGGGCGCCGAAATGCTCGACGGCTTTGTCCGCAGCGGCATAGGTCGCAGGCGTCTCCAGTACCATCGTCTTGTACAGTCCGTCAACGGTGGGGATCTGCTGCCCGGCCTGGATGCGCGCGAGCAGCCGCAGCGCCTTGACGCCGTCGCCGTTGGCGCCGATGCCCAGGCGACTGAACAGCTTGGTCGAGAAGCTCGCGTACGTCGGGTGCACGTCTAGCGTCGGCCAGCGAGCCTCGAGGGTTCGCTTGTCAAATCCGGTGCCGCGCAGTGGTTCGAGCTCGCGCAAGTCGAGTCGGGCCTCGATGGTCGCGATTTTGGTGGTGACGTCGCCGGTGGTGGTTGCGCCGCGGGGGACGTAGTAGGTGCGCAATGCCGTGAACGGTGCGCCCTTATCGTCGACGAACGTCATCGCTACCGCGCCCCAGGTGGCGTTGTCCTGGCCGCGCAGGACCTGATCGCGCAGTTCCCCGGTGCCGTTCTCGCGGGCGGTGTCGGTCTTGCCGCGCAGGTAGGTGAGCAGGTTGCGCTGCTTGACACCGCGGGCCCGGCCGACGGCCGCGTCGTTGGAGGCGCCGTTGAACGGGGTGTCCGAGGGCATCATGACGGCCAGATAGGCGTCCAGCAGGGTGCTCTTGCCGGTTCCGGAGCCGCCGGTGAGCAGGGTCGCGCCGGGTGCGAACGGCACGGAGACGTACCCGTGGAAACCGCCCCAGTTGACCATTTGGAGGGTCTCGGCCTTCCACTGGGTGGTGCCGACGGTCGTGCCGGGCAAGTGCAGCAGCGCGGGCTGCGTCATGGTCACCCCTCTGTCCCGGTCGCGGCCGAAAGCTCGAGGCCGGCGTCGGAGTCACTGTAGTTAGTGTGGATCTCGGCGTCGGTACCGTTGGCCACAAGCAGCCAGTCGAGAAGTTCACCCAGCCG
>DASRZB010000281.1:0-8913 GCA_035653855.1 Acidothermaceae bacterium
GGTGAAGGTTGAACACGTCGCTGTGGGGCACGAGCGACGCACGCACTAATGGGCTGCGGTTGTTGCGGCCACCGCGGCCACCCCCAGGGAGGAGGACGGTCATGTTGGTTCTGGGCGCCGACGCCGAAGGAACCAAACTCCGACCAGGACTGCGAGGAGCGCTGTCGCGGCCATCGCGTAGGTCGGTCCGTGAAAGCCGTTCGCGACGTGCCGCCAATTCGCGCCGATGGCGTATCCGATCCATGCCAGAGCCGCGGTCCATGGCAAGCACCCGGCCACCGTGTACACGCCGAAGCGAATAGGCCGCATCGCCGCGAATCCTGCCGGCAGAGAGATGAAGGTGCGAATGACGGGCAGGAGACGGCCAAAGAACACCGACGCTGCGCCGTGGCGTGCGAACCACTGTTGCGCCCGATCGATGTCGTGATCGGTCAGCCGCAGGTGCCGACCCCAACGGTGCACGGCCGCCGGTCCCGCCAAGCGTCCGACGCCCCACGCGAGGTAACTGCCAGCGACGTTGCCAGCCGTGCCAGCCAACACGACTGCCACGATGTTCAGTCGCGTTCCGGTTAGTGCACCGCTCGCTAGCGCCCCGCCGAACAGCATGGTCACCTCCGAAGGAACCGGAATGCATGCCGATTCGGCCAGCATCAGGAGAAAGATCGCGAGATAGCCGTAGGTGACAATCAGGTGCTGCACCAGGGTCCCTCCTTAGAGGAGTGCGGGTACTCCTACGAATACCCGAGATCGTTGGTGGTGACGCGATGCCATGAGATCTTGGGATGCCATATCAACACCGCCCCCGCGATAGCGATGCCAACGAGGTACCTGCACGCAAGTTTCGCGCCAAATGTGTTGTGGAAGGCGATGCTAGCCACAAGGCCGTCAGCCGCGAAGATTCCCGACAGAAATAGCCAGAAATAGCAACGAGCGCAACCGATGGGGCGGTGCCCTATCGAGCGTTCGACTCCTCGCATTCCTTCGCGAACCCCGGGACGCGTCCGCCGAACCGGTGAACGGCAAACGTAAGGCAAGTGTCGAGAAGCAATCTGACGATTTCGTGAAGACGACGCGCACGCGCAAGCGATCTATCGCTCGGCCGCTAGCTGCACACATGCTCAAATCGCCGGACCTGCGTTTGTCAGTAGTTAGTGAAGGGGACGGGTGCCTCATGGATCGAGACGAGCAGCGGCGGAGGCTGCGTGCACGGCGCGCATTCCTGCAGGATTTGGCAGCTTCCCGGGCGCTACGTGCTCGGGTATTTCCTGCGCGGGCGCGAAGAGCGCGAGCGCGCGAGCGCTACATGCTGACGTACTTTCTGCGCTAATGCACGTTCGTCGGTGGAAGGGCTTCGGCGAGGTTTGACAGCTCGGATTGTTTGAGTTGCACCTTCTGATACCCGCCGTCAAGTCCGACTCGGCGGCGGATGTCGATGTTGCAACAAATGGGCACATCACGACGGCGTCGGCTACGCAAACGGTGTGGTTGCCAGGAACAAAGCCCGGCACTCGGTGAGGCAGACCGCGGCCCCGCAGTTCAGAGTTAAGTACGGCGGCAGTTGGCGGCCGCGGACGCCTTCAACCCGGCTCGCGGCTTAACTAGGCAGGATTTCGGTCGATTAACGGGGAGTCCGCCCTTCGACCTGGAGCCATCGATGCCGCTTTCACGCGCCGCGTCTGATGCTTCGGCGTCGCACGACGTGCCCGTTTTCGCCATCGCCGTCCGGGTCACCGACTACTTGATCCCCGCAGTGGCGACCGCCGTGGGGCTCACCGTGTTAGCGATCACCGGTGCTCTTCACTCCCTGTCATGGATCGCCGCCCTCTTCGCCGTCGTACTGATCAGTGCGCTGTGCGGGCTGGCTTCCGGCCTAGTCCGCGGTCGCCGCAACGCCTCGATGGACGCCGTCATCAGCGACTTGCAGCGCATTGTCGGAGGAGACCTGCGCGTGCGTGCGGAGGTGACGTCCGAAGGCCAGCTGCGCGAACTCGAGAGTGCGGTACGCGACATCGTTCTCGAGATGCGCGGATTGGTCTCCGCGGCTGACCGTTGTGCAGACCTGCTCGCCGGTGGTTGGCAGACCATGAACGAGGTTGCCTGGTCGATGATGAACGCATCCGAGGGAACGGTCGTCGAGGTCGCTGCTGCGGCGCGCGCAGCGGCTGAGGTTTCGCAGAGCATTCAGTTCATCGCGAGCGCCACCGAGGAGACCACCGCGACAATGCGCGAGGTCGCCGCGCACGCCATTGACGCATCGGGCCTTGGCCAATCCGGCGTCGAGCAGATCACCGTTGCGGGCAAGAGCGTGGAAGATCTGCGAGGAGCTTCGAAGCGAGTCGAGGAGGTCCTTCGGCTCATCAACGGAGTGGCCCGCCAAACACACCTGCTGGCCTTGAACGCAACCATCGAGGCGGCCCGTGCCGGCGAGCATGGCCGCGGGTTTGCGGTGGTGGCGAGTGAGGTCAAACTCCTTGCCGAGCAGACCGCGTCGGCTACCGGCAACGTCGCCGCGACCATGCGTGAGATCGACGAAGGATCCGAGCACGCGGGCTCGTCGATGCACAGTGTCAGCGAGACGATCTACGGAATGAGCACACGGCAGCACTCCATCGCGGCAGCCGTCGAGCAGCAGACGTCGACGACTCAAGCCATCGCCCGTAGCACCGCGGACGCCGCGGACCAGTCTGTTGCGCTCGCTTCTAGCGTGAGGTCGCTCACGAATGCGGTGCGACTCGGAGCCTACGCAGGAGCCAAGGCGCGCACTGTTGCGGCTGAAGTTGCGACCATCGAACAGACCCTGCATTCAATCGTTGAGCGATTCCGCTTCGATCACATCGAAGATACAAGCGTGGACGTCGAAACTGGCCCGGTGCGAGGCGTGACCACCGCGAACGGGGTGACCGTCGTACCTAACGAAGTGATGGGTACGGGGATCAACCAGTGCAACTTCGAAGGCACGTGGGGTCACGCGACGGCAAACCTTGAGTCGGACGGCTCGAACGCGCACTCGAGTATGCCCGGCGACACGTGCACGGTTCGATTCGTCGGTACCCGCGTCAGGTTCTACGGCGTCGTCGCGGCTAACCACGGCAAGGCTTCGATTACGGTTGACGGGCATGAGCCGGCGATCATCGACCAGTACGCGCCCGAACGCGAGCAGGGCGGCCTCGCTTGGCAGAGCGCACTGCTCCCACGTGGTGAGCACGTCTGCGTGCTCACGGTCCTTGCCGAATCGAATCCGAGCTCACGCTACGTCTGGGTGAACGTCGACAAGTTCGAGATCGAAGGCTGACCTCACTTGTCGCCGACTGCGGCGCCCTCCAAGTCGCCGCACAGTAACCTTGCCGGCGACGCGGCCCTATCCGTTTGTGTGGAACTGGGATTCCGCGCGAAGCGCAATGACCTGATGCCTCGCCCATTCTGCGGCGGTTTCGGCGGCCGGTATCTCGGGACTGACCAGCCATGCCATCTCTAAGCCGCTGAGAAACGCCAATATCTCGATGCTCTTGAGGTGGGTATCCGTTTGCGCCCTGATCTCGCCGCGTCGTTGTGCAGCGCGCAGGGTCGATGCAATGCGATCGACCGTTAGCTGATACTTGCTGGCCAATCGTGGGCGGAGCGGGCCCTCGTCGCCGACGTTTTCAGCCACGAGTACGGCGACTAGTCCGACGATCTCAGGACGGTCCGACCAGCTCGCAACGATGCCGGCGATGATGTCGAAGATCTGCAAGCCCGGATCCGAGCCCTCGCCCCACAGCAGCGCGTCCTCGAACTCGTCGCGACGATCGAGTACGGCGTGCAGCAGGTCCTCTTTCGTCGGGAAGTGGTACAGCAGTCCTGCCTGGGATACGCCCGCTTCGGCTGCGATGTCTCCGAGCGTGGTGCCTCTTGCTCCGTTTCTGGCGAGGAACCGCGTCGCAACATCGACAATCCGCTCTTTTCGGGCGATGCCGCGAGCGGACGCAATCTTCACGACGGCTGGACCGGCGTCAGGCACCTTGACGCTCCCTTCGATGCTCGGCCCAGTGCGGGATCCATCGTAGACAACCGACTGACTAGCAGGTA
Source organism: Acidothermaceae bacterium (assembly GCA_035653855.1). Classification (GTDB taxonomy): domain Bacteria; phylum Actinomycetota; class Actinomycetes; order Acidothermales; family Acidothermaceae; genus PALSA-607. Next base: position 4,066 of record DASRZB010000281.1, read on the forward strand.
ACCTCCGTGAAACAGACTGACCGTTCAGTCAGTTACTGAGTCGAAGCTATCTCGCTCGGGCAATGGGAGACGCGGGATGTCCTACGTACCAGATCCGGCGGCGGGCGTTGCCGCCGCCGATCTCGATCCCCCGGTTCCGCACGGGCAAGTCCTCTCGTACCTGCGAGCGCAGCCATCGACCGCTGATGAGTCCAATCTTGAGATTGAGGTGCTTCGAGCGGTCACCCGATCCCAGGCACTCGCCGTCCGGGGTCCATTGGAGCCGGTGGCATCGGTCGAGACCGTCGAAGCAGCCGGCGTGCCCGCGAGGCTCTATCGCCCGCACGGCGATGAGTCGGAGGTGCTGATCTGGATCCACGGGGGAGGGTGGATTCATGGTGACCTGGATTGCTACGAGGGGGTGACGCGGGCAATAGCGAATCGCGCGAACTGCGCCGTACTGGCGATCGACTACAGGCTGGCACCGGAGCATCCGTTTCCAGCGGGCCTAGAAGACGCCTGGGCCGCGACAAAGTGGGCTGGTACGAGGTTCGCCAACCTGGCCGTGGGCGGGGACAGTTCAGGTGGAAATCTTGCGGCGGCTGTCGCGCTAAAGGCCAGAGACAGCACGCTTGATCTCGCCCTACAGCTGCTTATCTACCCGGTGCTGGACCATGCCCCTGACACTGCGTACAAGCGGGCTTTTCGCGAGCGGTATACGAGCTTCGCAGGCCAGGCGCAGTTTGGGTTGATCGCGTATGAGCGGATCAATCGAATTTGGGACCTGTACGTTCCGGACGCTGCAGTGCGTGACAAGGCCTTAGCGTCTCCGCTGCGCGCCGACTCCCTCCGCGGCCTCGCACCGACCGTCATCATCACCGCTGAGCACGACATTCTCCGCGGTGAGGCCGAGGAATACGCGCGCCGACTCAGAGCCGACCACGTACCTGTGCAAGTCGATCAATACGTCGGTCAGATCCATGGCTTCGTCCAGATGCTCGGTGTGATGGCGGACGCCGAACATGCCATTGACAAGGCAGCGACTGCACTTCGTCGCGCATTCGCTGCGTCCGAGGGACTTGACCGCAGATGACCGCGAGTAGCCAGCGCGCACTTCCACAGCAGACCCACTACCAAGGAGCTACCGTGCCCACCAGTCACCCGATCGCGTTGCTCTTCCCGCCCAGCGCTCGTCGTCGTCGCGTGTTGATCGCCAGAGCCGCATCAGCGATTACGGTCATTGCTGCGCTGGCCGCGTGTAGCAGTCCGGGTGCGAAGGCAGGTAACGCCGTTTCGTCACAGTCGAGCTCTGCGGCCACGTCTGCAGCCCCGTCAGTGGCGCCATCTGAGTCGGCGCCCGCACCGGCATCGGAATCTGCACCGGTAGCGGGATCGGCGCCCGCCTCCTCGGCGGCGGCTGCAGTTGCCACCAGTATTGGTACCGCTCCCGTGACGCTTCAGATCCTGGTAACGACACCGGACGTCGCTCTCTACGACGCGCTAGGGGCCGCGTTCCATGCCAAGTACCCCAACGTCACCGTCAAGGTGAGCAGCCAGGACTACAACACACTCGTCACCAACGCGCCCCGTCTCATCTCTGGCGGCGACGTACCTGACCTCATCAGGCTCGCGTCGTTCGGCAACCTCATAAAGGACAACTTGGTGACGAACCTTGATCCGTACGCGACGGAGTATGGGTGGGACCAGTGGCCGCAGTCTCAGTTCGCCTCAACTCGGGTGGCGTCCAACGGAACTCAGCGCGGTACCGGCGCGCTTTACGGAGTCGGGCCTGGGTTCGGACTCACTGGTGTCTACTACAACAAGGCGCTCGCACAACAAATCGGGATGACCACACCACCCGCGACGTTGGCCGAGTTCGAGCAGTTGCTCGCCAAGGCGAAGAGCGCCGGACTTCTTCCGATCATGATCAACGGCAAGGACGGCGGACAGGTCTTCCCGTTGCAGAATCTCCAAATGGACGCCGCGGGCGCCACGCAGCAGATCGAGGATTGGATCTACGACAAGCCCGGCGCGACGATCGACAACGCGGCGACCGTCCAGGCCGCGACAACGCTCCAAGAGTGGGCCAAGGACGGCTACTTCTCGTCCGATGTCACGAGCATCGACCAGACGGCGGCTCCGTCCGACTTCGCGGCCGGCAAGGGGGTGTTCTTCCCGAGCGGGAACTGGCAGGCGCCAGGTCTCGACAAGGCCGCGCCGGGTAAGTTTGGGTTCTTCCTCTTCCCGCCAGCGACGGCCGGAGGCCCGTTCTCCGCGATGACGGCAACAGACCTGTTGGCGATCCCAACCAAGTCAGCGCATGCGGGGGTCGCCGCCGCGTTCCTCAACTTCGTGCAGGTCGACCCGCAAGCCCGTCAGGACACTCTCACGTTGGGCGGAGTCGTGCCGGCAGGCCCGGCTGATGCGGTCGCGCCGACCGCTTCGGCTGGGTCGGTTGTCGACGCGACTGTCAGTTCCTTCCAGCAGCTGGTCAAGAGCAACGGTCTCGCCGACTTCATGGCGAACGCCACGGCCTCAATCGAGGTCAATACCTTGCTCCCGCAGACTCAGCTGCTGATGGCGGGCAAGACATCACCAGCTGCTTTCGCGACGAAGGTTCAGTCGGATTACGCGAGCGCACTAGCCCACTAAGGAATGACGCTGGCAGCCTCACAGGGCACCGCGGTTGACGGCCCGACGCCGGAGCTGGTCGTCGGGCGTCAACCGCGGAATCGACGCCGATGGAAGCTCATCGGGCTCGCGTGGGTCGCGCCGGCACTCGGTGTGTACGGCCTGTTCGTGCTGTATCCGCTCACACAGACGGTGCGATATTCGTTCTACAACTGGGACGGGTTCGGCGTCGCGACTCCCGCGGGGCTCTCCAACTACAGGAGTGTCTTCAGCAACCCGGAACTCTTCGACTCACTCGTCCATGCGTTCGTTCTGATCGTCTTCTTCACCGTGCTGCCAGTTGGACTCGGCCTCGTTGCCGCTGTATTCATGCGCGATCTGGCGGCTGGAGCAACCAGCACTACCGCGCGCGTTGTTCTGTTTGTGCCACAGATCTTGCCGCTGGTTGGTGCCGGCATTGCGTGGACGTGGATGTACTCCTCCGATGGCTTGGTCAATCAAGTGCTGCGGCGAATTGGCCTCGGGTCTCTGGCACGTCCGTGGCTGGGTGATTTCAACACCGCGTTGCCGGCCGTAGGCGTCATCGGCACGTGGGTGGCCCTCGGCTTCTGCACGATCCTGCTCTTGTCTGGGACAAGCAAGATCGATCCAGCACTCTATGAGGCCGCTCGCATTGACGGTGCAGGGCGACTCAGGGAGTTCTTCGTCATCACGCTGCCCGGACTGCGGCGTGAAGTCGTTGTCTGTGTCACGGTGACGGTGATCGCTGCGCTTGCAAGCTTCGATGTCGTCTACGTGTCAACATCCGGCGGGCCGGGTTACCAGACGATGGTCCCGGGTGTTGAAATCTACCGGCTGACCTTCCTCGACCAGAAGGTCGGCCAGGCGTCCGCACTGGGCGTGTTTCTTGCACTCCTTGTGCTGCTTGTCATCGTGCCCATCCAGCGACTCGGGCGCGAGTCGTGAGCGTTCCCGCCGCTCGAAGCTCGAGCATCTCCAGAAACGGGATGCTGCTGCTGTTCATGCTCTTCACAGCCCTGCCGTTGCTCAGCATGCTTAGCACGGCGCTCGCGCCCGATGGTTCTGTGCCCCACGGACTGTCATGGCCGCGCCACCCACATTGGCACAACTTTGTCGCGGCCTGGAACACCGCAAATATGCTGAGCCTGCTGAAGTCCAGCACACTGATCGTCGTAGGTGTTGTTCCGGCATCGGTGGTGCTGGCGACCTTGGCCGGGTACGGGCTTGCGAAGCTAAGCGTTCCCGGCGGCAAGTATGTGTATGCCCTGTTCCTCTTGGGCTTGACACTGCCGATTGAGGCGCTGATAACGCCCTTGTACTACCAATCGAAGGAACTCGGCCTCTTCGGCACGCGCTGGGCAATCATCTTGCCATTGATCGGCCTCTACATGTCGTTCGGCGTGTTCTGGATGCGAACACACTTCCTCGCCACCCCACCGGAACTTGATGAGGCAGCGCAGCTCGACGGCGCGGCGCCGTTGCAAGCTTTCAGGCAAATCCAGCTGCCGTTGGCGGCGCCAGCGTGGTCCTCACTGACGATACTTTTCTTCCTCTGGACATGGAACCAGTTCCTGCTCGCGCTGGTCCTCGTAAGTAACCCGAATCAGCGAACGATGGCTGGCGGTCTAGGTGTCTTTCAAGGCCAGTACGGCACTGACGTCGTGCTGCTTTGTGCCGCGTCTCTGTTGATAATGACGCCGTCCCTCGTTGTCTTCGTCGTCTTCCAACGCCATTTCGTGAAGGCGCTGTTGCAAGGAGCAATCAAATAACGCCCTCGTGGCGGCTACGGGATCGGATGCTGAATCGGGTGCCAATGCGGGCCTGCAACAAGGCCGCGATGATCCCGACGAACATGGCTGTCTCGTGTTCGCGGCCGTCGATGTTCGGTTGAACAAAGGCAGCAACTGTTAGTGCGACCATCAGTAGCGCCAACGTTGCGTAGGCATGTCGGCGGGCCAGTAGCCACGCACCGATGGCGGTCGTGATCCCCGACGGGCCGGTGTCGAGAATGCCGGCTTGGCTCAATGGCAGTCCGATGTGAACCGCAGCGCCGTAGATGATCATGACCCGAACAAGCATCGTGCTGCTGAACTGGGCGAGGCCGCCGACAAGGGTCAGACCGGGACGACCTAGCAGCAACTCCGCGACGCCCAAGACCGCGGCGACCTGGATGACCGCTGCCCACCAGGGGAGGTCGAAGGTCGGGAGAAACACTGA
>DASRZB010000282.1:0-7867 GCA_035653855.1 Acidothermaceae bacterium
GTCCCGTGTCGGCATGTTCCTGATATCACTGACCTCGAGGTCGACGAAGCGGCCGAGTTCATGGCATTCACACAACGCGCCGTCACGATGATCCGCGCGGTGAGCAGCGCGCAGGGATTCAACGTCGGCATGAATCTCGGATCCGTCGCGGGCGCGGGCATTGCGGCGCACCTGCATCAGCACGTCGTCCCGCGGTGGGGCGGCGACACCAACTTCATGCCGATCGTCGGGCACACCCGAGTGCTGCCGCAGCTGCTGCACGACACGCGTGAGCTGTTCGCTGCTGCCTGGCCGCAGGCTTAACTTTCTGCGACCTGCTCGGAAATTCGAGCCCGCATCGCTGCGGCGATTTCTTGAGCTTGCGGATCCGGTTCGCTCATCAGGCCGTCGATGGCGCCGAGCTGGTCGGCCATGCTGCGATTTTGACTCAACTTGTTCTTTGCCTCGACCTTGGTGATCGTCATCTCGATGCCGACGATCCCTCGTAGTTGACCCTCGATGTACGCGTCGGGCGCGTCCTCGACATACCAGCGATTCGCGCGATGCGCTTCGTACTTGTCGGTCAGTTGCTTCACGACGGCCCGCAGCCACTCGGCGTCCGGGTGAAAGGTCAGTACGCCGGTGAAGTGAACGGCTTGGTAGTTCCAGGTCGGCACGACGCGCCCATGCTCGGCCGTCGAGGCGTACCACGTCGGAGAGATGTAGGCCTGCAGGCCGTGCACGATCGCGAGCGCCGGGACGTCTGGCAGCGCCGTTTTCCATTGCTGATTGGTCAACGCGAGGTGGGCAAGCAGGCGACCGTTCTCGCCAACGGAGCGGTCCCAGATCACCGGGAGCAAGCTTGCCGTCAGTTCGGCGCCATCAAACGTGACGAAGTCAGCCGCCCCGACGTGTTCGACGAACGCCGCGACCTGCTCGAGATCGTCTGCTGCGAAGTGCGCCGGGATATACACGAAGCCCAGCTTAGGTGGTGATGGTTACTCCTCCTTGTGTGCCGCCATCACCTTCATCGCGAGCTGCGGCGGCATCGGTTCGTAGCGCAGGTTGTGCCGGGTGAACGTTCCGGTGCCTTGTGACAGGGATCGCAGGTCGATGGCGTACCTGGAAATCTCGACCTGCGGTACCTCGGCGTGGATCAGCGTTCGACCAGAACCGATCGGCTCAGTACCAGTCACCCGGCCACGGCGTCCGGAGAGATCACTCATGACCGCACCGACGTAGTCGTCGCCCACTAACACGTTGACCTGATCGACGGGTTCAAGCAGCAGGATCTGCCCGGTCTTTGCGGCTTCCTTCATCGCGAGCGCACCGGCCATTTGGAAGGCCATGTCGGACGAGTCGACCGAGTGCGCCTTTCCGTCGGTCAGGGTGACGCGCAGGTCGACGAGGGGATAGCCGGCGGCGACGCCTCGTTCCATCTGCGCCCGCACACCCTTTTCGACGGACGGGATGAACTGTCGCGGGACCGCGCCGCCGAACACCTTGTCGATGAACTCGAAGCCGGTGCCCTGGGGGAGCGGTTCGATCTCGATATCGCAGACGCCGAACTGACCATGGCCGCCGGATTGCTTCACGTGACGTCCGTGTGCGACGACCTTCGAACCGAACGTCTCGCGCATGGGTACCCGCAGTGGCACCTGCTCGACTTCGACGCCGTACTTGTTCTTCAGCCTGTCGAGCAGAACTTCGGCATGCGCTTCGCCGATGCACCACAAGACCAGTTGGTGGGTCTCTGAGTTCATCTCCAGTCGCAATGTCGGGTCCTCGGCGGCGAGCCGACCGAGTCCCTGCGAAAGCTTATCTTCGTCCGACTTCGACTTGGCCCGTACGGCGACTGGCAACAGCGGCTCCGGCATATCCCACGGGCTCAGCAGCAGCGCGTGTTCCTTGTCCGACAAGGTGTCCGAGGTCTCTGCGCGCGCGAGCTTCCCGATGGCACAGATGTCACCGGCGATGCATTGCGTGACTGATCGGTGTGTCTTGCCAAGGGGCGAGCTCAGGGTGCCGACGCGTTCGTCGACGTCATGGTCTTCGTGACCGCGATCAGCCATCCCGTGACCAGACACATGCACGACGGTGTCGGGTCGCAGCGTGCCGGAGAAGACGCGCACCAAAGACACCCGGCCGACATAGGGGTCTGTCGTCGTCTTGACGACCTCTGCCGCCAATGGCCCAGAGGGGTCGCAGGTCAGCGATGCGACCTTCGAACCGTACAGCGGCATCACCGGCGGTAGTGGGTGCTCGAGTGGTGACGGGAACGCGTGGGCGAGCAACTCGAGCAACTCCGCACTGCCGATGCCCGTTGTTCCGCACACACCAAGCACCGGATAGAAAGAGCCACGGGCGACGGCCTTTTCGAGGTCCTCGATCACGATCTTCACGTCGATGTCTTCGCCGGCGAGGTAGCGATCCATCAACGTCTCATCTTCGCTCTCGGCGATGATCCCTTCGAGCAACTCGTCGCGGGTGCCACCGATGGCCTGGAGTTCTGCCGCGTCCGCAGAGCGCACCTCTCGACGTCCGCTGCTGTAATCGCCGACCTGACGGCTGAGCAAGCCCAGCAATCCCGTCATCGCGCCGTCTGCTGCGTGGACCGGCACGTACAACGGCAACACTCCGTTGCCGAAGGTGGCCTGACATGCACCAACGACCGCTTCGAAATCGGCTCGCGGCGAGTCGAGCTTCGTGATGACAACCGCACGCGGCATGCCAACCTGTGCGCATTCTTCCCACAGCATCCGCGTCGAGCCGTCGATACCGTCAACGGCTGACATGACGAACAGCGCGGCGTCGGCAGCGCGCAGTCCGGCGCGCAAGTCTCCGACGAAGTCGGCATAGCCGGGCGCGTCGAGCAGGTTGATCTTCACGCCGTCATGTTCCACGGGCGCCAACGCGAGCGAGACCGACCGCTGATGACGCACCTCGGCGTCTTCGAAGTCGGTCGTCGTAGTGCCGTCCTCGACCCGACCGGCTCGTGGGATCGTACCGGTCGCGACGAGAAGGGCCTCGACGAGCGTGGTCTTCCCGGCTCCGGAATGGCCGACCAGAACGACGTTGCGGATTTTGCTTGGCTGGTCGGCCGTCGGTGCTGTGCCGGCGGCTCCTGCGGGACCAGTCGCTTTGTCTGCCATGGGGTCACGCCTCCTCGGCATTGAGGTTTACGACTCGACTCTCTACCTGCGGATTCGTTGCCACAAGAGGTTGGCGGGGTGAGCCTGCGCCGTGTCACGGGCAGGCCGCGCCCTGGTTGACGCTCGGGCGTGGCGGGCAGGCGATTGCACGCTCCTCGCTACGATGGCCGGGTCAGCCCAGCACCTCTCGGTGGACGGCGAAACGGACGGACATGCTCAAGCGTGCGCGGATTCCGCTGCAGCGCGTGCTCGGTCCGCTCGGCCAGGCGCTGGCGCGCGCTGGGGTCAGCCCGAACATGGTCACGGCGATCGGGGCGCTCGGGGTGTGCGCCTCTGCGCTGATCTGTTACCCGCGCGGCTGGCTCTTCTGGGGATCGTTCGCGATCACGATCTTCGTGCTTTCTGATTTGGTCGACGGCGCACTCGCCAGGGCCCGAGGCATCACCGGCCCGTGGGGTGCGTTCCTTGACTCGAGCTTGGATCGGCTCGCGGACTCCGCGGTATTTGCCGGCCTGATCTGGTGGTTCGCCCGTGACGGTCAACCGGTGTTGCTCGGCTTGTGCATCTTCTGCCTGATCGCCGGCAACCTGGTCTCTTATACCCGGGCGCGTGCTGAGGGTCTTGGGCTTCGTGCCGACGTCGGTGTCGCCGAGCGTACGGAACGCACAATCGTCATCCTTGTCGCGACCGGTCTTAGCGGACTCGGAATTCCGTTCGTGCAAGCCGTCGGGCTGTGGCTGCTCGCGGTGGTAAGCGCGATCACCGTGTGCCAGCGCTTCGCGGTGGTTTACCGGCAGGCGAGCGCCATCACCCCAGCGCAGGATTCGTGAGCGACTCGCAGGTCTCCCGCCGTGATCGATGGCAGACGCGCGGCTTCATCGCCGGTGCAACGCTCGCCCGAATCCTGCCCGAAGGCCTGCTCCGACCGGTCTTTCGAGTCATCGCCGACGTGATCTGGCGGCGGCACGGTCGTAGCGTCCAACAGCTCGAGCGCAACCTGCGACGGGTGGTCGGCGACGCGATGCCGGCGCCTGAGTTGTCGGCATTGACGCATCGGGCGATGCGTTCCTACGGGCGGTACTGGTTGGAGTTCTTCCGGCTGCAAGCCTTTTCCCGGGAGCGGATTCTCGGCCGGATGGATTTCCAGGGTGAGGAGTTCTTGGCCCAGGCGCTTGCCGACGGCCGAGGCGTGGTGTTGGCGCTGCCACACTCCGGGAACTGGGACCACGCCGGCGCATGGCTGGTCCTGCGCGGGTATCCCTTCACCACGGTCGCCGAGCGACTGCAGCCAGAAGAGTTGTTCGACCGGTTCGTCGAAGCGCGGGAGAAGGTCGGCATGGAGGTATTGCCGCTGACCGGCGGAGGCCGCACGACGTTCGCCCTCCTGCTCGCCCGGCTGCGGGCCGGCAAGACGCTGTGCCTGGTGGCGGATCGCGAGTTCGGAGACGGCGGCATCGAGGTGTCGTTCTTCGGCGAGCCGGCGATGATGCCCGCCGGGCCTGCGTCGCTTGCGCTGGCCACCGGCGCAGCGCTGCTCCCGGCATATCTTTGGTACAGCGACGAGGGTGGCCCAGGCGGCAGCTGGTGCGGCTGGATGCGCGAGGAGATAGAGCCGCCCACCGAGGGTGACAAGCGGGCCAAGATTGCCGCGATGACCCAAACCCTGGCCGATCGATTCGCCGAAGGGATCGCTGCACACCCGCAGGACTGGCACATGCTCCAGCCGATGTGGCTGGCCGACGTGCAGGACCGCGGGTGAAGGTCGGCCTGGTCTGCCCTTACACCTGGGACGTTCCCGGGGGCGTGCAGGCGCACGTCCATGACCTGGCGCTCGCGCTGATCGGCCTCGGGCACGACGTGTCTGTCATCACGCCGGCCGACGACGACTCGGCGTTGCCGCCGTACATCACCTCCACCGGGCGGGCGGTGCCGGTGCCCTATAACGGCGCCGTGGCGCGCATGGCGTTCGGACCGTTGTCTGCGCGGCGGGTTCGCCGCTGGCTGCGCGAGGGTGACTTCGATGTCGTGCACGTTCACGAGCCCACGACGCCGAGCTTGTCATTGCTGGCCACCTGGTCGTTTGACGGTCCGTTGGTGGCGACGTTCCACACGTCGGTGCAGCGGGCTCGCACCCTCGCCGCCGCCTACCCGATCCTGCAGACTGCACTGGAGAAGATCAGCGCCCGCATCGCGGTTTCGCAGGCCGCGCGACGCACTTTGGTTGAGCATCTCGGTGGCGACGCCGTGATGATTCCCAACGGGGTGTCGATGGCGGCGTTCGCCGGCGTCGAGCCCTTCCCCGGGTGGCCGGGTGACGGCGGCGCGCTGGGATTCCTTGGCCGTTTCGAGGAGGCGCGCAAGGGACTGCCGGTCTTGCTGGCCGCGTTCGAGAAACTCGCCGCGCAACGTCGCGGCCTGCGGCTACTGATCGCCGGACCAGGCGACCCGGACGAAGTGCGAGAGGCGCTTCCGGCGGAAATCTTCGACCGTGTTCACCTGCTCGGCCAGGTCAGCGACGCCGACAAAGCGCGGATGCTTGCGTCCGTCGATGTCTACGTGGCGCCCAACATCGGGGGCGAGAGCTTCGGCATCGTGTTGCTCGAGGCCATGGCGGTCGGCACCACGGTGCTCGCCAGCGACCTCGAGGCATTTCGAGCGGTTCTGGACGGCGGGCGGTCCGGTCAGCTGTTCGCGACCGGCGATCCCGACGATCTCGCACTGAAGGCCGCCGAACTGCTCGACGACCCCGACGCGCGCGCGGCACTGGTGGTCCTGGGCCGGGCGATCGCTCGCAGCTACGACTGGTCGACGGTGGCACGTGACATCGTCCGCGTGTACGAGACGGTCGCGGTCGACGCGCCGGACGCGCCCACGCGGCGCGGTCCGTACGGGAGGCGATAAGTGCCCTGGTGGTTTTGGCTTGTCGTCGCCTTCGTGCTGCTCGCGGGTTATGTCACGGCGACAAGTAATCGGCTCGACCGTTTGCACGCGCGCCTCGATGCCACGCGCGCGGCGCTAGACGCGCAGCTGCTGCGCCGAGCCGCGGTGACGCTCGAGATCGCGGCGTCCGGGTTGCTCGACCCGGCCACGAGTCTCTTGCTCGCCAGCGCCGGGCATGAGGCCCGCGCGGCATCGGGCGACGCTGCAGATCGTGAGGTGGTCGAGAGCCGCCTCACCGCCTCGTTGCGGGCCGCCTTTGACGACCCCGACGAGGCCCAGACCCTTGCGGAGGAACCGGCCGGTCTGGCCCTGCTCGCCGAACTGGAAGCCGCGACGACCAAGGTGCTGCTCGCGAGGCGGTTCTCCAACGACGCAGTGACCGCCACGCTGGCTATTCGTCGTCATCGACTCGTGCGCTGGCTGCGCCTCGCCGGGCATGTCCCGCCACCGACCTTCTTCGAGATCGATGACACGCCGCCGGCGCATCTGGTGGTCGGCGACGCCTGGCGCAGTGCTGATATCGACGGCAATGTCGAGGCGGTCGATACAGCGCCGGACGTAGACTGAACGCAGCATTTCCTCACTCAGGTCGCCTTGAGAGGTCCTTTCCCTTGTCTAGCGAGTTAGCGCCCACCGAAAACGCCAGCCCATCGCCGTCCGGTATTGGAGCGGTGACCGGCAGTGTCCGTGTCAAGCGCGGCATGGCCGAGATGCTCAAGGGCGGCGTCATCATGGACGTCGTCACCGCTGACCAGGCCAAGATCGCCGAGGATGCGGGCGCGGTAGCAGTCATGGCGCTCGAGCGGGTGCCGGCCGACATCAGGGCGCAGGGCGGCGTCGCGCGCATGAGCGACCCCGATCTGATCGAGGCGATCATCGCTGCGGTATCGATCCCGGTCATGGCGAAGGCGCGCATCGGTCACTTCGTTGAGGCGCAGATTCTCCAGTCGCTGGGTGTCGATTACGTCGATGAGTCCGAGGTTTTGACACCGGCCGACTACAGCCATCACATCGACAAGTGGGCGTTCACCGTCCCGTTCGTGTGCGGCTCGACCAGTCTCGGCGAGGCGTTGCGCCGCATCACCGAAGGCGCCGCCATGATCCGCTCGAAGGGTGAGGCGGGCACCGGCGACGTGTCGAACGCGACGGGGCACATGCGGCAGATTCGTGACGAGATTCGGCGCTTGTCGTCGCTGCCCGACGACGAGCTTTACGTTGCAGCGAAGGAACTTCAGGCGCCGTACGAGCTCGTTCGCGAGGTCGCCGAGGCCGGCAAGCTGCCCGTCGTCCTGTTCACCGCGGGCGGCATCGCAACGCCCGCCGACGCCGCGATGATGATGCAGCTCGGCGCAGAGGGCGTGTTCGTCGGCTCCGGCATTTTCAAGTCAGGCAACCCGGCACAGCGCGCAGAGGCGATCGTCAAGGCCACGACTTTCTACGACGACCCTGACGTTCTAGCGAAGGTGTCCCGCGGATTGGGCGAGGCGATGGTCGGCATCAACGTCGCCGACGTTCCGGTCGACCACCGGCTGGCCACCCGCGGTTGGTGATCCGAAGCGGTTAAGTCAACGCCGTGCTCTTGGCTCGGATCGTCACCTCGGAACGAGAGCAGTGGATGCGTTCGGTGTCCGGATCCGCTCCGAGAGACGGCGCTTCTCGACATTCCAGCCATACGATGCATAGGGCGATCGCTAGTTGGACCACCGTCGCGTATGTCTCGAATTCTCCGAAGTCCGTACTGCACAGCCAGAGCAAGCCGACGAAGACTGCAATGCGAGTGCGCCGGTTCACGTCGA
>DASRZB010000283.1:0-6828 GCA_035653855.1 Acidothermaceae bacterium
GGTCGAGGCGCACCGGCGCCTAGCGTTCGTCGCAGGCGAGGCCAACCTGTGGCCGTCACTTACCGGCGCCGAGACGCTCCATCTGCTCGGGCGTGTCCAGGGCCAGGTCGACGAGGTATACCGAGACGAGCTGATCGAGCGTTTCGAGCTCGATCCCAGCAAGAAGATCCGTGCGTACTCGAAGGGGAACCGCCAGAAGGTCATCCTGATCGCGGCGCTGATGGTGCGACCCGACCTGCTCGTTCTGGACGAGCCGACCAGCGGTCTCGACCCATTGATGGAGCAGGCCTTCCGGCACAGCATCGGTGAGGCACGCGACCGCGGGCAGACAGTGTTCTTGTCCTCCCACATCATGAGCGAGGTCGAGGCCTTGTGTGACCGGGTCGGCATCCTGCGAGCGGGCAGGCTCGTCGAAATCGGCACTCTTCCACAACTACGGCACCTCAGCGCGCTCACCGTGGAGGCGACCTTCCAGGGTTCGGTGCCCGATCTCTCGGCTGTGCGGGGAGTAAGCGCGGTTGCTGTTGAGGGACAGGTCGTTCGATGCCAAGTACGCGGATCGGTCGAGCCATTGCTGAGGGTCCTTGCAGCGGCCGACGTCTCCCAGCTGTTGAGTCGCGAACCCTCGCTGGAGGAGCTGTTCTTGGCTCAGTACGGCGGGGTTGACCGAAGTGGCGCACCGTGATCGCTGGTCTCACCGCACGCAAAGCCGTCCGTTCCGGCGTCATCTGGGGCTACATCTTCGGGGCCTCCATCGCGTCGTCGGCGCTCAGCTACGCCGAGTTGTATAAGACCCTCGCGCAACGGGACGCTTTGGCTGCCGCATTCGGTTCGAACAAGGCAACGAGCGCGCTCTTCGGACCCGCTCCACAGCTCCAGACAGTGGCGGGCTTCACGGTCTTCAAGATCTCTATGACGTTGATCATCATGGGTGCGGTCTGGGCAATCTTGACCAGCACGAGGCTCCTGCGCGGCGAGGAAGACAACGGTCGGTGGGATCTTCTGCTCGCCGGCCCGACCACCCGAATCGGGGCCACATATCAGGCGTTGGGCGGCCTCGGCGCCGGCGCCTTTGCATTGTGGGCGCTCACCGCTCTGATCACCGTCGTCGTGGGACTGGACTCGACGGTGGATATCGGGTTCGGGGCCGCACTGTATTTCGCGCTCGCCATGGTGGCAACGGCAGTCATGTTCCTCGCAGTTGGTGCAGTGACGAGCCAGCTGGCCGCCACCCGACGGCAGGCAGCCGCGTACGCCGCGATCGTCCTCGGTCTGGCGTACGGCGTGCGCTTGATCGCCGACGCCGGGGTTGGCGTGCACTCGCTGATTTGGGCATCTCCACTCGGTTGGGTTGAGGAGCTCCGCCCGCTCACCGCCCCGCGGCCTTTCGCTTTCGTCCCGATTGTGGCGTTCACCGCTGTCCTCGCCGTCGCGGCCGCGCGCCTCGCAGGTTCGCGGGATGTCGGGGCGAGCGTCGTCCCGGACCGAGTACACAGCGAGCCGCACTCGCGGCTGCTCTTCGGCCCCACCGGACTCGCGATGCGGATGCTGCGATCCACCGTCTTCGGTTGGTGGATTGCAATCGCAGTCTCTGGTCTGCTGTATGGGCTCGTCGCGAAATCGGCAGGCGCCACGATATCTGGCTCGTCGGTGCAACAGGTGTTCTCGAAGCTTGGTGCGCCGGGAACCGGGGTTACTGCCGTGCTCGGTGTCTGCTTCCTCATATTGGCTGTTCTCGTTGCCTTTGTCGCCGCGGGTCAAGTCACGACGGCGCGTTCGGAGGAGTCGGACGGGCGACTCGACCACATATTGGTTCGACCGGTTTCTCGTGCCCGCTGGCTCGCGGGAAGACTGCTCGTCAGCGGGGTTGTTGTCTTGGCGAGTGGGGTCATCGCGGGGCTCTGCTGCTGGTTCGGCGCTGCCAGCCAGCACGCTGGGGTAAGTCTCGCAACATTGCTGGACGCCGGTGTGAATCTGGTCCCCCCCGCGATCGCGATCGGCGGCATCGGCGTCCTCGTGTTCGGGATCCGCCCGCGGTCGACGTCACTCGCCGTCTACACATTGCTTGGCTGGTCGCTCGTCACCACCGTTGTGGGGGGCATCGGTGCCACGAACCACTGGATTCTCGACACCTCCGTGTTCCATCAGATGGCGTCCGTCCCAGACGTTTCGCCGCACTGGGCCGCGAATGGCGTCATGACGGGCCTTGGTGTTGCGAGCGCATGCTTGGGATTGCTCGCATTCCGGCGCAGAGACCTAGAAAGCGAATGACCAACGGTCCGATGGGCGACGTCGGCTCAGGCTAGCCCGTACGGCAGTTCGTTGACGGCTTCGATCTCGATCAGCCGGTTGTACTTGGCGACGCGTTCGCCGCGAGCAGGCGCACCGGTCTTCAACTGACCGCACCCACTGCCGACGGCAAGATCCGCGATGAATGTGTCTTCGGTTTCACCGGATCGGTGGGAGACCATTTGTGACCAGCCAGCCTGGCGGCACAGGGCGATCGCGTCGATCGTCTCACTGACCGTGCCAATCTGATTCACCTTGATCAGTGCGGAGTTGGCGGCGCGGCGGGTGATCGCTTCGCTGATGATCGACGGATTGGTGACGAGGAGGTCGTCGCCGACGATTTGGACGCGGTCGCCGAGTCGGCTGGTCAGGTCGACCCAGCCGTCCCAGTCATTTTCAGCGAGACCGTCTTCGATGCTCCATACCGGGAACCGTGCGACGATCTCCTCGTAGCGGCTGATCATGTCGCCGGTGGACAGCGCTTCTCCCGCAATCCGATACGCACCGTCCCGGTAGAACTCGCTGGCTGCCGGGTCAAGTGCGATCGCGACGCCATCGCGGCCCGTACGGTAGCCGGCATCGTCGATGGCGTGGACTAGGAGGGTCAGAACGTCCTCCGGTGCGTCGATCTCGGGCGCAAAGCCACCTTCATCGCCTAGTCCAGTCGCGAAACCCTTCGCTGCCAGCAGCTTGCGCAACGAGGCATAGATCTCGGCACCGGCCCGAACTGCTTCGGTCAGCGTTGGGCTGCCAAGTGGAGCGATCATGAATTCCTGAAAGTCGAGGCCGTTCGGAGCGTGCACCCCGCCGTTCACCACGTTGAAATGCGGCACTGGCAGCCGAGGCGATGTGCCCGAGCTGCTCAAGAGTCTCCAAAGGGGCAGGTCCGCGCTTGCAGCAAGTGCGCGCACGTAGGCCATCGACACCCCGACAATGGCGTTGGCGCCGAGTCGAGACTTGGTACCCGTCCCATCGAGGCGAATCAGCAGCCGGTCGAGCTCAGCGACATCGGTCAGGCTGCGGCCGACCACCTGTTCGGCGATCTCGCCGTTGACATTGATGACCGCAGACCGGACGCCCTGCCCTCCGTACCTGGCAGGATCGCCGTCGCGCAACTCGACGGCTTCTCGAGTCCCGGTTGAGGCACCTGACGGCACGCCGGCGCGGGCAACGGTTCCATCGGAGAGCGTCACGGTCACTGCCAAGGTGGGACGCGCGCGTGAGTCGAGGATTTCCATTGCCCGTAGTCCTGAAATCGTTGGCACCGATCTCGCCTCCGTAGAATCTATGTACCACAAACACTTGTCATGCCTCATGCTCCCGGCAGTACGCTCGCGGTCCAAGGGGTCCTCGGTCCGGCCACAACGGACCTTCGTCCCTGTCGGCTGTGCTGCCGGAGGGATTGGCTTGGATTGTGACGATCGCAAAACCGCCAACGCCCAGTGATGACAAGCGCTGGCGAGCCGTCGATGCACGGATGCTGCGTCTCGGTTACTCGCCTGACGCGCTCATCGAGGTGTTGCACACCACCCAGCAGTCCTTCGGCTATCTCGACGACGTTGCTCTTACGTATGTGGGCGAGACACTCGGCGTCCCGCTGAGCAAGGTATACGGAGTTGCGACGTTCTACTCCCTGTTCACCTTGAAGCCCCAGGGCGAGCACACCTGCGTCGTCTGTACCGGCACTGCTTGCCATATCAACGGCGCGACCGGGATCCTCGCCGCAATTCGTGCGCGGTTCGGGATCGGGCCTAAGGAGACGACTTCCGACGATCGGATCTCGCTCGTCACTGCGCGTTGCCTGGGAGCGTGCAGCATTGCGCCCGCAGTCGTTTTCGACGGCGAAGCTAAAGGCAAACAAACACCAGCCGCGGTCGTCGCGACCTTGGAGGCATTGTGACCGAGGTTCGGTCGGAGGGCCCAGCGAGCCCGGCGCCACGACACAGCCGCCGCATGACGGGCCCCGCTGTTGTGGGTCGGGCCCGCGCTACCGCCTGTGTGTGCCAAGCCGCGGGGTGCCTGTCTGCCGGCTCTGACCGCGTGTTCGAGCGCGTCACTGAGCAGCTCGTCAGTGACGGCGTGACCGACGTGGCAGTCAAACGAGTGGGCTGTCTCGGCCTTTGCGCTGCCGGCCCGCTTGTGGAGATACCGGAAACCGGAGAACTGTTTCGGGGCGTAGAGCCTGAGAACGTTAGCGCTCTCGTGGATCGGTTGAAGGTAGCCGAAAGCGTGGCGACAAAGCCTGAGCGCGAGCCCTTCTTTGCGCGGCAAGTCAAGATCGTGCTGGAGAACTGCGGCCAGATCGATCCCGAGAATATCGATGACTACATTGCGAGGAAGGGCTATAGCGCCTTGACCAAGGCCGTCACACAAATGTCGCCGCAGCAGGTCATCGACGAGGTCACCCGCAGCGGCATGCGGGGTCGCGGCGGCGCTGGATATCCGACTGGGTTGAAGTGGGCGACTGTCGCTAAGCAGATTGCCAACCCGAAGTACGTCGTGTGCAATGCGGACGAGGGCGACCCGGGTGCGTTCATGGATCGATCGGTCCTCGAGAGTGACCCGCACCGAGTGCTCGAAGGGATGGCGATCGCCGCGTACGCCGTAGGCGCCACGAAGGGCTACGTCTATTGTCGCGCTGAGTATCCGCTTGCGGTTCAAAGGCTCAAAGCGGCGATCCACCGCGCGGAGAAGTCCGGCTACCTTGGGGCTTCGATCAGTGGCTCCCCGTTCGCATTCCACGTCGAATTGCGGCTCGGCGCCGGCGCGTTCGTGTGTGGTGAGGAGACGGCGCTGATGGCCTCCATTCAGGGTGGTCGCGGTACGCCGGTTCCGCGTCCGCCATTTCCGGCGGCGCACGGCTTATGGGGGAGTCCGACCCTCATCAACAATGTCGAGACTTACGCAAGCGTGCCTGCGATCGTGCGCAAAGGTGGCGAGTGGTATTCGTCGATCGGCAGCGGTAAGAGCAAGGGTACGAAGGTGTTTGCGTTGGCAGGCCGGATCGTGAACAGCGGCCTTATCGAAGTGCCGATGGGCATCCGGTTGCGTGATGTCATTTTCGATATCGGCGGTGGGATCCCCGATGGCGGGACCTTCAAGGCCGTGCAAACCGGTGGCCCCTCGGGCGGCTGCCTGCCCGAGGAATTGCTCGACATGAGCCTTGACTATGAGTCGTTGGTTGCCGCCGGGTCCATCATGGGCTCGGGCGGCATGGTGGTGATGGACGACACGTCCTGCATGGTTGAGGTTGCGCGCTACTTCATGGACTTCTGCAGGGAGGAGTCCTGCGGGAAGTGCGTACCGTGCAGGGTCGGGACGACGCAGATGTACCTGCTGCTAACCAAGATCACCGAAGGCGTCGCATCGCTGGACGATCTCGAGCAGTTGGAGAAGCTCGGTGACATGGTGCGTAGCACCAGCCTATGTGGCCTGGGCCAAAGCGCACCAAACCCGGTGTTCTCTACGTTGCGCTACTTCCGTAACGAGTACCTCGCGCACATCGAGGATCGTGTGTGCCCGGCCGGCGTCTGCCCAGTCTCGATCAAGGAGCCGGTGGCATGACCGTTCATACGCTGCGAATCGATGGGGTTGAGTGCGCAGGTAGCGCCGACCAAACTGTGTTGGAAGTTGCCCGCGAGAACGGCATCGCGATACCGACACTGTGCCATCTCGACGGGTTGTGCGATATAGGAGCATGCCGGTTGTGCGTGGTCGAGGTGCGGGGAAGCGCGAAGCTTTTGCCAGCTTGCACGACGCAGGTCGCCGACGAGATGGACATCGAGACTGCGTCGCCGCGGCTCCAGGAGTACCGGCGGACCATCATCGAGATGCTCTTTGTCGAGCGCAACCATGTGTGCGCGGTATGCGTAGCGAACAACCATTGCGAGCTCCAGGCTCGCGCAGAGGAACTCGGGTTAACCCATCTCGACTTGGCGAATGTGAACCCCAAGCTCGATGTCGACGCCAGCCACGAACGTTTCGCGATCGACCACAATCGCTGCATCATGTGCACGCGATGCGTGCGTGTGTGTGACGAGGTTGAAGGTGCGCATACCTGGGACGTCATGGGGCGGGGAATCGATGCCAGAGTCGTGACCGACCTTGGTATGCCGTGGGGTGACTCACCGACATGCACCAGCTGCGGCAAGTGTGTACAGGTTTGCCCCACCGGCGCATTGTTCGAGAAGGGCCGCCCAGTCGCCAGCACGAAGGTCGGACGCCCATTCCTCCCCTACTTGAAGAGCCGCGAAGAGGGTGGGCACCGATGAGCCGCCCAACACTCGCGACGATCTGGCTCGATGGCTGCTCAGGGTGCCACATGTCGTTTCTCGACATGGACGAGCGCCTGCTCGAGGTAGCAGCTCGAGCCGATCTGGTGTACAGCCCGCTCGTCGACACGAAGGTGTACCCGGAAAGCGTCGACATCGTGCTCGTCGAGGGCGCCGTCTCTACCGACGAAGACATGGAGCGGGTCCGCTTGGTGCGCAGTCGAACGAAGATACTGGTGGCCCTAGGTGACTGTGCCGTAACGACGAA
>DASRZB010000284.1:0-2679 GCA_035653855.1 Acidothermaceae bacterium
CAACGGACTCGTCAATCATCACTCGATGCGAGTCGTCAACCTCGCGGGCGCGGTCTACCTAGTTGCGGCGGTCGCATCGTATTTCCTTACGTCTTCGCAAACCTGGCTGCTGTCGTCGACCGGTGAGTTCGTTCTGAACGACCTTCGCAAGCGCGTGTTCAAACACTTGCTCGGCCAGCCGCTTGCGTTCTTCGACGCCGAGAGTTCGGGTCAGCTACTCTCGCGCATGACGGCGGACATCGATGTGCTGGAAACGCTTGTTCAAAACGGCCTCGGCTCATTTGCCATGAGCCTCGGACTGTTCTTCTTCTCGATTGTCGTGCTGCTCATCACATCGCCATTGCTGTTCCTCGCCACGACGGTCTGCCTCGTTCCGGTGTTGGTCGCGGCAGCTCACTACAAGACGATGTCGACGCGTGCGTACACCGACGTGCGCACCCGCATCGGTCGGTCGCTAGCTGCCATCGACGAAGGACTCGCGGGTGTTCGCGTTGTGCAGGCGTTTCGTCGGCAGCGCGCGGTTGCTGCTGACTTCGACCAGCACAACCAGAAGCAGCTCGATGCCGAAATGACGACTGTGCGCTTGGGTGCCGTGTTCTTTCCGAAGGTTGAGGGCACGGGTGTTCTCGCCACCGTTGTGGTGCTGGTCTTGGGCGGCGTGCTGTACAGCCAGCATCTCGTCACTGTCGGCGCCGTGGCGGCGTTCGTGCTTTACATCGCGAACCTGTTCGCGTCGATTCAGGCATTGAGCCAGCTATTCGACCTCTTGCAGTCGTCGGGGGCTGCGCTGAGCACAGTGGTCGCATTGCTCGACACCGAGTCATCGATGGTCGATCCCGCAGAACCGGTGAGGTTGCCAGCCCGAGGACGCCTTGAGCTGCGGCACGTGAGCTTCGCCTACGGCCACGGTGGTGAGGACGGCACCGTTGACTACGACGGTCTTTGGGACGGCGAGGATGTGGGCTCGCGATCGGTGCTGACCGGCATCGACCTCGATGTCAGTCAGGGCGAGCACCTGGTGCTCGTAGGCCCGACCGGCGCAGGCAAGTCGACGCTCGCGAAGTTGATCGGGAGGCTTTACGACCCGAGCGCAGGATCGGTGCAGCTCGGTGGCGTCGACCTTCGACAAGCCAGCCTCGCGCATTTGCGGGAGCGCATCGTCGTCGTGCCGCAGGAGGGTTTCCTGTTTCGCGGCTCGGTGCTCGATAACATTCTGATCGGCCGTGCTGGCGCGATGGAACATGAGGCGCGCGCGGTGCTCGAGGAGCTCGGGCTCGACGAGCGATTCGATGAACTCCCTGACGGTCTCAACACCGACGTCGGCGAGCGCGGGACGCACTTGTCGGCCGGCGAGCGCCAGTTGGTGTCACTCGCGCGTGCTGCTCTCACCGACCCAGCCGTGCTCGTCATGGACGAGGCAACGTCCAGCATCGACCCCGGCACCGAGATCGCGCTCGAGCGGGCACTCGCCGCACTCACTACCGGGCGCACCACGATCACCGTCGCGCACCGCCTCACAACCGCCGAACGTGCCGACCGCGTCGCGGTCATACAGGACGGCAACCTCGTCGAGCTCGGGCCGCACGCCGACCTGGTCGAGGCCGACGGACACTACGCGCGATTGTTTACCGCGTGGCGGGGTTCTGACGTCCCTTCGTAGCCGCGACCTTCGTGCCAATACCCTTCCTTGAACTGTTTCGCATTATGTACTTCGGAAGGGCATTGGCACTACGGCCGGCTCTCGCTCGTCCTCACTTTGCAGGTCGTGTTTGCGGCGTAGGTAAGGAGTTTGGCGTTGTTCGGGCCGACTAGTTGGGCGTTCCTTTGCTTGCTCGTTGCAGGATTCGGCGGGTTACTTTACTGGTTGGCGCGGTCGCGTCAGTTGGCTATCAAGGCCGGTGTAGGCGTGCTCGCGTTTGGGGTGGCGAGCCTTTTCGGGGCGGCACTCGTCAACCAGTACTACGCATACTTCACTACCTGGGGATCGCTGTTCGCGGACGCTAGCGGCAGCGGCGTTGTCGGTTACAGCCAGGCGGTGGGATCACCCACCCCAACGCCAGTCACGGCGCATGCTCGGACGGTCTCGAGATTCGGGCGCGTACCGCAGCACGACGAGCCGCCGGCATTTTCGGCGCCGCCCCTGCCCCCGCTTCCGCCGCTGTTGGCATGGCCGCCACGTTCGGATGTTGCGGCAAGTATCACCATTCCCCCGATCGACGTCGCGGCGCGGCCGACAACCGGAAAGGGCCGGGTTGTGCAGCTGGCGTTGCCCGGCGCGACGAGTGGGATCTCGCGTCAGGGATACGTGTACTTGCCGCCGCAATACTTCGAACCCGCTTACAAGAATGTGTCCTTTCCCGTCGTCGAACTCTTGCATGGCGATCCAGGCAACCCGGCGGGATGGATCTACGCGCTGCACGTACCGCAACTCATGGATTCTGCGATCGACGCCGGCGATGTCGGCCCGATGGTGATTGTGATGCCGGCGACGTTCTATGGCGCGCACGGCCAGGACTGTGTGGATGCGCCCTATGGCCAGCTCGACGACACCTACCTCAGCGCCGACGTTCCTGCTGATGTGATACGTGACTTCCGGGTGTTACCGCAGGGACCGCACTGGGCAATCGGAGGACTGTCCGATGGCGGCTTCTGTGCAGCGAATCTCGCGCTGCGGCATCC
>DASRZB010000285.1:0-4532 GCA_035653855.1 Acidothermaceae bacterium
TCGGCGTGCGCCTCGTCGAGTAACACGCGCGCGGCGTCGGGATCGTCGTCGTAGCGGGCCCGAGCCCGGCCCAGATTCATCGCAAGTGATACGAGTCGCTGTTGGGCGCCGTCGTGCAAATCGCGTTCGATCCGTCGACGCTCGGCTTCTGCGGCATCGACCACGCGTGCGCGACTGCCCTCGAGCGCATCGACGCGCTTCGCGAGTTGAGCGGCGCTGACACCGAGCAACGCCTTGGCGACCGCTCCCTCAGCGGTCGTGAGTCCGTACGTGAGTCCAGCACCGATGACACCAATAACGACGCCCACCGCCGCCATCAACCACGCGGTGCGTTGATCTGCGACCGTCAACACGCCGAGATCTGCGTGGCGTGACGGAACGTGGCTGAGCCAGGCCGGCATCGAGATCATCGCGAGTGAGGTGCTAAGCGCCGCGACGGTCGACGAGAAGGTCGCGATTGCCAGCGGAAAGTGCACCACCGGATACAGGATCGCGCGCCAGGTCGGGCCATCGGTCAGGGCGGCCTTGACCCCCCGTGGCCGGCCTGGCAGCCGCGGGATGTCGATGTCGAGGAAGAGTCGAATCCGGGCGCGTTCGAAGTTCGCCAGCGCGCGAGCAATCACGCCCGTAAGGATCAACAGCGGGATACCGACGAGGAAGGCTGCGATCAGTCCGACGGACGTGCTCACGAGCGTGACCATCACCACGAAGGTGAAGGTTGCGACCGGCAGGTCGGTCAGAGCCATCACCATCCGCAGCGCGAGCTGCAGAGCTGCCTGGCGGACGACGCGCTGACGGCCCGCCTCGGTCGGCTGCAGCGCGGATGGGTGGCTCACGTGATCCAAAGTAGCGGCGCGGACGCCCCCGACCCATCCCGTCACCTCCCCGCTCCGACCGGGGGCTACCCCCACCCCGAAGACGGTCGCCTGCCCAACCGACGGCAGGTACCGCGGTCCGCCACTGTCGCTTCTTGATAGCAGCCGATCTATTACAGAGGAGAACTCACCATGAACGTCGCGGCACGCATGGGCGCCTGGAGCGCCGGCCACCGCAAGACGGCCATTATCGGATGGCTGGTCTTCGTCATGGCGGCACTGGTCGTCGGCTCGTCGGGGACGAAGCAGATCACCAACGCCGAAGGGTCCAACGGGCAGTCCGCAAAGGCCGAGCAGATCCTGAGCTCGTCCGGCTTCCCGGACGCCGCTTCAGAAAACGTGCTCGTGCAAACGAGAAATGGCCAGCCGGACGACGCCGGCTTGCGCGCTGCCGTCGCGCAGGTTGTCACGGCCGTCAGCTCGACAAAGCTCATCGACAATCTGCACTCGCCGCTGGACGCCGATGGGCAGTCGTTCGTGTCGCACGACGGGCATTCGATGCTCGTGACGTTTGACATGACCGGCGCCGCCGACACCGCCGAGTCGCGAGTGCAACCAGTTCTTGATGCAGTCGCGGGCGTGCAGAAGGCGAACTCGTCACTCCGCGTCGAAGAAGTCGGCGACGCCAGCGGCGCAAAGGCGCTCAACAAGACGCTCGGCAAGGACTTCAAGCGCGCCGAGATGCTGTCGATACCTTTGACGCTAGGGATTCTGCTCGCGGTCTTCGGGTCGCTCGTCGCCGCAATCGTGCCTGTCGGGCTCGCGCTCACCGCTTTCATGGCGGCCGGTGGGCTGCTCGCGTTGACCAGCCGCGCCGTACACATCGATGGCACCGCCACCTCGGTGATGCTTCTGGTCGGTCTCGCGGTGGGCGTTGACTACACGCTCTTCTATCTCAAGCGCGAGCGCGAAGAACGAGCGCGCGGGAACAGCCCTGGGCAGGCACTTCGCATCGCAGCCGCGACGTCGGGTCGATCGATCCTGGTCTCGGGGCTCACGGTGGTCGCCGCCGTCGGTGGACTCTTCCTTACGGGCAACGCCACCTTCAAGGGTGTCGCGGAAGCAACGGTGCTGGTCGTCGCGATCGCGGTGCTCGGCTCGGTAACCGTGCTGCCTGCGTTGATGTCACTGCTCGGCGACCGAATCGAAAAAGGCCGGGTGCCTATCGTCTCCAAGATGCGACGGGCGAACGGCGAGAGCCGCGCGTGGCGCGGTGTGCTTCGGTTCGTGCTGCGTCGGCCGGCGCGTTCTGCCCTCATCGCGGGAGGCACCTTGGTTCTGCTCGCACTACCGCTCGTCGGTATGAAGACTGCCTTGCCCGGCAACTCTGACCTGCCGAAGAGCCTGCCGATCGTACAGACGTTGGGCCAGTTGTCGACGGCCTTCCCAGGCGGTCCGCAACCGGCCTACGTCGTCGTGGAAGCCGCCAACGTCAATGCACCGGCGGTGCAGGAGGGCCTGCGGGCGATGTCCGCGCAGGCCGCGGCGAGCGGCCAGATGTCGGCCGCGTTGACCACGCGCGTCAATGCGGCAGGGACAGTTGCCGAGGTGTCGGTTCCGTTGAACGGTGATGGCAGCGACTCGACGTCCGTCCATGCGTTGAAGGCACTACGTGGCACCGTGATCCCCCAGACCATCGGGAAGGTGCCAGGGGTGCACGTCTATGTCACCGGCGAAACAGCAGGCTCGGTCGACTTCGGTCAGCAGCTGACCACGCACGCACCATTCGTGTTCGTGTTCGTGCTCGGTCTCGCGTTTCTGCTCCTTTTGAGTGCGTTCCGTTCACTGACCGTCGCGCTGACGGCGATCGTGCTGAACCTGCTGTCGATCGGAGCGTCGTACGGCGTCATGGTGCTCGTGTTCCAGCACCACTGGTTCGACTCCGTGCTCGGGTACACCTCGACGGGCACGATTGCGACCTGGATACCGCTCTTCATGTTCGCGATCCTGTTCGGCCTCTCCATGGACTACCACGTGTTCATCTTGAGTCGAGTCGTCGAGAATCGCCGGCTCGGCATGTGTACACGGGACGCCGTGGAGCGGGGCATTGCTTCAACCGCGGGCGTTATCACTAGTGCGGCCGTCATCATGGTCGCGGTGTTCTCGGTGTTCGGCACCCTGTCGCAGGTCTCGATGAAGCAGATCGGCGTCGGGTTGGCGGTGGCTGTATTGCTCGACGCGACGATCGTGCGCGCCGTGCTACTGCCATCCGTGATGGCGATGCTCGGCGAGCGCAACTGGTACTTGCCGCGTTGGCTTCAGCGGCTACCTGGTGGGGAGCGCACGGGCGCCGAGGTTGCTAGGCAAGTTGAGGTGCTGCAGAAGGTCTGAGTTCAGCGTTCGGAGGCGATCCGCACGCCGAACCCGATGAGCACCAGACCGGTCGCACGATCCAGCCGGCGCCGTACTCGCGGCTCGCTCATCCACTTGGTGACGCGGGCCGCGAGTACGAGCAGCAGTGCGAAGTACATCGCGGTCTCGACGACGAAGATGGCGCCAAAGAGCAACGAGGTCGGGCCAACGGCATGGCCAGCCGGTACGAAGCCCGGCAAGAAGCTGACGAAGAAAACGCCGACTTTCGGATTCAGCAGGTCGGTCGCCAATCCGGCGCGGTACCCCGTACCGACGAGTCGCCGAGTGGCATCGGGAAACTGCACCTCGCCCGGCGTGCTCGTGGCGGGATTGCGTGTTGCGGCGCGGGTGCGAAGCGAACTTATGCCCAGCCAGATCAAGTAGACCGCACCGACCAGGCGCAGTGCCGTGTAGCCGTCGCGGCTGGCCCGCAACAGCGCGGCCAATCCAAGAGCTGCTGCCGTGACCCAGACCGCCAGCCCCGACAGCACGCCAATAACGGCGAGCGCGGCCGACCGGCGTCCGCCCCGGATCAAGTTGCGAACAACGACGAGCGTGTCGGGGCCGGGAAGCAGCACGATGAGTGCGGCCGCGCACGCGAAGGTCACCAACGCGGTCATCATGGTCGAATCATGGCACAAGGCGCGCCGCCGCCTGCATTCGATTGGCGCGCGCCGCGACGGGCCGGCAGCCATGCCGGGCCGAGCTGCTCGAGTATTGAGTCCTACGGTTGTGAAGGCAGGGCGTTGTCACCCACAACCTGCTGATAGAAGTAGCCGCTGTCCTTGATCGTGCGTTGCTGGGTGTCGAAGTCGACCCGGACGACGCCGAAACGCTTGTCGTAACCCCACGCCCACTCGAAGTTGTCCATCAGCGACCACACGTAGTAGCCACGCAAGTCGACACCGTCGGCGATGGCGCGATGGGCTGCCTCGAGATGCCGTCGCAGGTAAGAGACGCGGTCCGAGTCATGGATGTGCCCGTCTTCTGACACGACATCCTCGTAGGCCGCACCGTTTTCGGTGATGACGAGCGGAACGCCGTAGTCACGGTGCAGGCGGGTGAGCAATTCGGTGAGCCCGGTCTCGTCGACGGGCCAGCCCATGGCGGTGTGCTCCCCCGGCATCGGAACGAACTTCACGTCACTGCAACCTGGCCACAACAGCGGATCGCCTTCGCCGCGTACGGCTGCCTCGGCAATCGAGGCGTCGCCTTTGCGGCCGACGAGCCCCGGATTGTAGAAGTTCACGCCGAGCACGTCGATGGGGGCAGAAATCATCTCGAGGTCACCGTCCTGGACGAACG
>DASRZB010000286.1:0-2773 GCA_035653855.1 Acidothermaceae bacterium
GATGTCGACGTCGACGTGCTGCAAATTGTGGGTACTCGCGTCGCGCACCTCCAAAACTCCCGACAAAGTCCGCACCGATGGCTTTAGCGTTGCCCGGTCGTCGAAGTGCCGCCCGGTGATCGTGCCGCTGGCGCGCAGACCCTCGACGGTGCCTTCGAAACAGACCGTGCCTCCCGCTGTACCGGCGCCCGGGCCGAGGTCGACAACATGGTCGGCGATCGCGATCACCTCTGGCTTGTGCTCTACAACGAGCAGCGTGTTGCCCTTGTCACGCAGTTGCAGCAGTAGCTCGTTCATCCGCTGGATGTCGTGCGGGTGCAACCCAATCGTCGGCTCGTCGAAGACGTAGGTAACGTCGGTCAGCGACGACCCGAGGTGGCGGATCATCTTCACCCGCTGCGCTTCCCCTCCCGAGAGCGTGCCGGACGGCCGCTCGAGCGAAAGGTAGCCGAGCCCGATCTCGACGAACGAGTCGAGCGTATCCTCCAGTGCAGCCAGCAGCGGCGCCACGGACGGTTCGTCGAGGCCTCGTACCCACGCAGCCAGGTCGCTGATCTGCATCGAGCAGGCCTCCGCGATGTTGGTCCCCTCGATCTTCGACGATCGAGCTTCCTTGCCGAGCCGTGTACCGTTGCACTCGGGACAGGTCGTGAACGTCACCGCGCGCTCAACGAAGGCGCGTATGTGGGGCTGCATCGCGTCGACATCCTTGGACAGCATCGACTTCTGGATCTTCGTGATCAGCCCCTCATACATGAGGTTAATCCCATCGACCTTGATCCTGGTGGGCTCCCTGTAGAGCAGGTCGTCGAGCTGCTTTTTAGTGAACTCGCGGATCGGCTTGTCAGGATCGAAGTAGCCACAGCCGCGGAAAATGCGGCCGTACCAGCCCTCCATGCTGTAGCCCGGGATGGTGAGAGCGCCTTCGTTGAGCGACTTGCTGTCGTCGTACAGGGCGGACAGGTCGAAGTCGGTGACCGAGCCCATGCCCTCGCAGCGCGGGCACATGCCCCCCTGGTAGACCGCCTCGCGCACCACCTTCTTCTCGACTCGGCCGCCCTTCTCGGTGCTCATCACCCCGCTCGCCTTGCGCGTCGGGACGTTGAACGCGAAGGCAGTCGGCGGCCCGATGTGCGGCTTTCCGACCCTGCTGAACAGAATGCGGAGCATCGCGTTGGCGTCGGTGGCCGTGCCGACCGTGGAGCGGGGATTGGACCCCATTCGCTCCTGGTCGACGATGATCGAGGTCGTCAGGCCCTCCAGGAGATCGACATCCGGCCGCGCCAGCGTGGGCATAAAGCCCTGCACGAACGCGCTGTACGTCTCGTTGATCATCCGCTGCGATTCCGCCGCAATCGTGCCGAAGACCAGCGAACTCTTGCCCGAACCGGAGACGCCCGTGAACACCGTCAGCCGCCGCTTCGGGATCTCGATGCTCACGTCTTTGAGATTGTTCACGCGTGCGCCCCGCACGCGGATCACGTCGTGTCTGTCGGCAGCGCGCAGGGCGGGCGACTGTGTGTCCGTCCTCGTGGTCTTGCTCATCGTCTCTCCATGGCGTCGGCGTCGGCGTCATGCCCGATGCCGCGACGACGCTCACCGCGAACCTACGTCTTGGCGGCGGGTGAGTCATCCGGAAGCGCAGCAAACGCCTTCTTTGTCCTCATATACCACCCCATCCCTTTTATGGGATTCTTCCAGCGGCCCCGCATCGCCTTCAAGGCCGGTTTGTGCGCCTCATCACCCGAGGCGACGACCTCTTTCAAATGCGCATCCTGCGCCTTTATCACCTGGTCAGCCGTGTCTGCATGGAACGCGACATCACATGGCCCACCCAGTTGTTTACACGTCATCGTTTTCACAGTTTTGACCCTCCACTCCACTCACGATCCTAAGCTGCCTACAGACGTTGCCAGTTGTGGTGGCCCCGAGGCGTTCTCCGCGGGGTCTCGTTCACGATGCCGGCCGCACCGGTCACGCCTCCGATCGCCGGACGCCTCAGTGCAGCTCCTGAATGCGGACCAGGTTGCCGGCCGGATCGCGGAAGGCACAGTCGCGGACGCCGTACGGCTGCTCGGCCGGCTCCTGGACCACCTCTGCGTCGCTCGCTTGCAGCCGCGCGAAGACGCCGTCCAGGTCGGGCGTGGCCAGGAGGATGATGCCGTACGTGCCCTTGGCCATCATCTCGGCGATGGTCCGGCGCTCGTCCGCGTTGATGCCGGGGTCGGCCCCCGGTGGGCACAAAACGATGGACGTGCCCGGCTGGCCCGCGGGACCGACCGTGATCCACCTCATTGTCCCACCTCCGACATCGAGGCGGACCTCGAAGCCGAGGCTGTCGCGGTAGAAGGCCAGCGAGGCCTCCGGGTCGGTGTGCGGTAGAAAGCTTGAGTGAATTGTGATGTCCATGACGGTCACGCTACCGCGTCGCGGCCGCCCGCGCTTCTCGATTCCTGACCGGTCTGCTGACCTGTTTCGCCACGCACGCCGGCAACCCCGCCGTTGTGCCCGCCGCCTGGCGCCGGTAGACGCTGGGCGGCACACCGACCAGCTGCGTGAAGCGGCTGCTGAACGTGCCCAGCGACGAGCAGCCGACCGCAAAACAAACCTCCGTAACGTTGAGGTCACCGCGACGCAATAGCGCCATCGCGCGTTCGATACGCCGGGTCATGAGATAGCTGTACGGCGATTCGCCATAGGCGAGCCGAAACTCGCGGCTGAGGTGCCCGGCGGACATATGGGCGCCACGGGCCAGCGCTTCGACGTCCAGCGG
>DASRZB010000287.1:0-8185 GCA_035653855.1 Acidothermaceae bacterium
GGAGCCGTCCGCTATCGAGCAGGAACACCTCGTCAGCTTCCTCGAACCACTCGATACGGTGCGTCACGATCAGGACGGCGCGATCCCGGGTTGCGATGAGCACATCGCTGATCAGTGCCTGCGCAGCTGCTTCGTCGAGCCCTTCGGTCGGCTCATCGAAGAGGACGACCGGGAAATCGCCGAGGAGCACCTGGGCGAGCGCGATGCGACGCAGCTGACCGCCGGATACCTCAGTGCCCCTCGGCCCGACGAGAGTGTCGAGACCATGCGGCAGGAGCTCAAGCCACTCGCCGAGCCCAACACGGTGCAGCGCCGCAGACAGCTTCCCGTCGTTCGCGTCCGGATCGCCAACCAAGAGGTTGGCGCGGATGGTGCTGTCGAAGAGATGTGGCTGCTGCTGGCAACACCCGATCACCCGGCGAACGTCATCGCTGCGCAGGTCGCGCACACTCACGGTGTCGATGGTGAATGAACCGGAGTCGAAATCCAAGAATCTCAAGAGCACGGCCAGCAACGTGCTCTTGCCTGCCCCACTAGCACCCACAATCACCACGCGAGTACCCGCCGAAAGCTCAAGGTCGGTGCCAAGCAACACCGGTTGCCTGGGACTGACTGCATCCTCACTCGGATAGCCTGCGACGATGCCTCGGAGCCGAAGCTCAGCACTTCGAGGGATCTGTCGTGGTACAGGTGGCTCGGCGATCCGAATGGGTGACGCCATGAGTGCCAGCAGTCGTTGAGCAGCGGCGCGGGCTCTCCTCACAACTTGCCCGGCGCCAGGAAGATCTGCAACAACCTCGGGTGCCGCCCAGGCCAGCAGGACGACCACGGTCAGCATCACGCCAGCAAGCGCGCCCGATCGGACCGCGGGGATCCCGATTCGTAACGCGGACCACAGCGCAAACCCCGCGGCCACGGTGAACAGCGCTGTGCCGGACGACAGCCCCAAGGCAGCCCGCCGCTCGAGCTTGGCAAGAGACTGATCCGCTGCTTCGACGCGCTCTAACGCGGCCTCAGAAGCGTTGAACGCGAGCAACTCTCTGCTCCCCTCAAGCATGTCCACCACCGATACAGCAAGAGCACTGCGCGCCTGCACGGCATTTCGGGAGGCCCGACCCTCGGCGCGCATGACGATCAGAGGGACGCCGACACCCCCCAGAAGGAGCGCAACGACCAACGTGATCGCCGCGGCTGGGAGCAATACGGCCGTGCACGCGACCGCCGCCAGCCCGATCAGGAAAGCCCCAGCTGCCGGCAGCAACGCGCGTACGTAGAGGTCCTGCACAGCGTCGACCTCAGAACCCACCCGGGACAGCAGATCGCCGCTGTGAGAACCGCTGAGTCCGATGGGCGCTAGCGGTATCAACGCTGCGAAGATCCGCTCACGCAGCGAGGCAACCACACGCAGCGCGGCGTCATGCGCTGCGAGTCTCTCGCCGTACCGAAGCACGCCCCGACCGATCCCAAAGGTGCGGACTAGTACGGCCGCCACCATCAGCGTCAGGACAGGCGGGTGTTGCGCAGCTCGAGCAATTAGCCAACCTGATGTAGCAGCGAGGCTGACGGCACAAGCACTCGCGCCCGCACCAAGCACTGCTGCGGCTATCAAACGTAGACGCACACCCTTGGTACATGCGAGGAGCAGCCGATGCGTGGAAGACGTGGATCTTGTCACGCTGTCTCTGCTCCCCAAGCAGCGAGGCCCGCCGGTGACGGCATCGAGACGATGCGATCCGCTCTCATGAACAGTGTGGGCCGGTGCGAAGTGAAGAGCACCGTACGGCGCCCTCGTAGCGAACCGAGGGACTCGATGACTACCTGCGCCGTCTCCGCGTCGAGCGATGCAGTTGGTTCGTCGAGTAGCAGGAGGGGTGCGTCGCGCAACAGTGCACGAGCTATCGCGATGCGCTGCCGCTCGCCGACAGACAGCCCCACGCCGTGCTCACCGAGCTTGGTCGAGAAGCCGTTCGGGAGAGCATCAATGAAATCCTCTGCAGCAGCCTGTCGCGCAGCTGCGCGAACTTGATCATCGGTTGCGTCTGGCCACCCTAGTCGAATATTTTCGGCAACTGTGGCAGCGAACAAATGCGGCCGTTGACCCACCCACCCGATCATCTGACGCCACGACTGCGGATCTATATCGGCAAGATCAACGCCGTCGATGAGCACGCGGCCGGCATCAGGTTCACGGAACCTGAG
Organism: Acidothermaceae bacterium; assembly: GCA_035653855.1. Lineage (GTDB taxonomy): Bacteria > Actinomycetota > Actinomycetes > Acidothermales > Acidothermaceae > PALSA-607. The sequence continues at coordinate 2,200 of DASRZB010000287.1, forward strand.
GAGGACCGAAAGCAACGTGGACTTGCCGGATCCACTCGGGCCGACCACAGCGACCATCTCGCCCTGATTCAAGCCGAAGTCTAGGTTGTCTATCGCAGCCGCGGAGCGCTCCGGATAGCGGACCGTGACGCCCTCAACACATACTCGACGGAGGGCCCCCGTCGCTAGTCGCGCACCCACTTTCGGTGGCTCATCGTCGAGAATGTCCAGCGCCGCCTGCACTGCGGTCACTCCTTCAACGCTCGCGTGGTACGCCGCCCCGACGCGACGCAGGGGCAAGTACACCTCAGGCGCAAGCAGCAGCACCGTGAGCCCAGTTCGTAGGGTTACGTTGCTCTGTACAAGGCGGAATCCAACGGAGACCGCCACAATCGCGACCGACAGGCTCGCCAGCAACTCCAGCACGAGCGACGACAGGAACGCGGTTCGTAACGTGCGCATGGTCTTGCGCCGAAGATCGTCAGAGACCGAACGAAGCGTGCCAAGTTGAGCTGTCGCGCGGCCGAACAAACGAAGGGTAGGAAGTCCCCACACGATATCGAGGAAATGATTCGCCAATCGACTCATAGCGAGCCACTGGCGATTCATGCTCTCGCGCGTACCGATGCCGATCAAGATCATGAAGACAGGTATAAGTGGCAACGTGCATAGCACGATGACTCCTGACGTGACATCGGCAGCAAAGATGCGGCCGCCGACGATGATCGGTATTACGCACGCGAGAATCAGCTGCGGCAGATAGCGAGAGAAGTATCCATCGACCGCGTCCAGCCCTTTGGTGGCCAAGAGGGTGAGCTCTCCGGTGCGACCCTCTGCTAACCAGCGCGGCCCAAAAGCGACCGACCTGCCAAGCAACTTGCAGCGCAAGACCGACCGCACACTGGCCGCACAGCGGTAGGCGGTAACTTCGGTTGCCCAGGCCACGACGGCCCGCAGCACCAGGATCACGCCCAGTGTGGTCAATTCGCCATGCAGGACCCCCAACCCTGCGCGCCCGATCACCGTCCGGCTAAGGAGATCTGCGACCACCGTCGCCTGGAGAACGACCAGTAGAGCGCCCGCGATCCCGAGCAGCACACTGGCCGCGATGAACGTCCTCGCCGTACGCGCATGCTGAAACAGTCGAGGGTCGAGAGGTCGCATCAGAGAGTCGCATCGCCATTGGCCAGCTTGACCGGCGCCGAGTCCTCCCCACGGAGTGGGCCGACGATGGCACGCACTCCCGCGGGGATGTCGGCCCGACCGATCCTCCTTCGGAATACCCAGTAGGTCCATGTCTGGTACGCCAGCACGACAGGCGTGAAGATAACAGCAACCCACGACATCACTGTGAGTGTGTAGTGGGTCGATGAGGCGTTCACGACGTTTAGCGTGCCCGCGGGATCGGTCGTGGAAGGCAGCACGTTCGGATGCAACGCAACGAACAGCGCGGCGACCGCTCCAACGATCGCTAGACCGTTCAGTGCGAAAGCCCAACCCTCGCTACCTCTAAGGCTGAGCGCGAGGCCAGCAATCAGGCTGACGGCTGCGACGGCAGCAACGATCGCCGACGAGGCCTTGCCGTAGGAAGCCTCTGTCCAGAGCAGGAACGTACCGGCCGCGACAACGGCGACCGGCCCCACTCGTCGCACACACAGGTTCGCCCGTATACGCGTGTCACCAGTGGTCTTTAGAGCCAGGAACACCGCGCCGTGCAATGTGAATAGCGAGAAGGTCACGACCCCACCGAGCAGTGCATACGGATTCAGCAGCGTGAAGAAGTTGCCGGTGAAGTTGTGCGCCGAGTTCAACGGCACGCCCCGAACGATGTTGCCGAAGGCGACTCCCCACAACAGCGCCGGAACGGCACTTCCAAAGAAGATGGCTTTGTCCCATGCCCCCTTCCACCGAACGTTGGGGTGTTTACCGCGATACTCGAACGCAACCCCACGCACGATCAGCGCAACGAGAATAGCCAGCAATGCGAGGTAGAAGCCGCTGAACAACGACGCGTACCAGCCAGGGAATGCGGCGAACATCGCGCCGCCGGCAGTTAGGAGCCACACCTCGTTGCCATCCCAGACCGGTCCGATCGTGTTGATCACGACCCGCCGGTCGATCTCATCCCGTGACACGAACGGCAGCAGGATTCCCACACCAAAATCGAAGCCCTCGAGGAAGAAGTAGCCAGACCAGAGGACGGCAATCAAGACGAACCAGAAGTTGTAGAGCGTCACGGCGGTTCCCTTCAGTACGCGAAGACAGGCTCAGGCTCGTCAGCATCCGACTCGAGGGGCGGACCTGACCTCGCATACCGCATCATCAGGAACACGTCGATAACAGCGAGGACGCCATACAGCAAGGTAAAGATGATCAATGAGGCAAGAACTTCGCCACCGGTGACCGAAGGTGAGACTCCGGATTCGGTCTTGAGCCGGCCGAAGACTAGCCACGGCTGACGACCCATTTCGGTGAAGATCCAACCGAGGCTGTTGGCCAGGAAGGGGAGGGGCAGCGCCCACAACGCCAGCGTGTAAAAGCGCCGTCGCGGCGTTCTTCCCCGCCGCATGAGCCACAAGCCAAGAAGAGCGATCGCGGTTGCGAGCATGCCGAACCCGATCATCAGCCGGAAGCTCCAGTAGGTGACCGCAATCATGGGTCGGTAGTCGCCGGGTCCGTACTGCTGCCCATATTGGGCGTTGAGGTCATCGATGCCCTTGACTTGGCCGTCAAAAGATCCGGTGGCCAGGAACGACAGCGCTCTTGGGATCTTGATGCTGAAAACCTCACTGTGGCCGTTCAATGAACCGACGGTGAACAACGAGAACGGCGCGGGTTTCGACGTGTGGTACAGCGCTTCCGCTGCCGCCATTTTCATGGGCTGCTGTTCGGTCATGATCTTGCCTTCGATGTCCCCGCTACCCGCTAGACCGACACCGGCCAGAACAGTCGCAACCAGAGCTAGCCGCATCGACGGCCTATATACGTCGACATCGACGTGCTTACGCAAGTACCACGCACTGATGGCGACGACGAAAACGCCGCCTGTCAGAATGCTCGCAAAGATTGTGTGCGGAAACGTGACCAAGGTCGTCGAGTTGCCGAGGACGGCCCAGATGCTGGTCAGCTCCGCGCGGTTCTTCGCAACGTCGATCGTGTAGCCGACGGGGTGCTGCATGAAAGAGTTGGCCGCAAGGATGAAGTACGCCGAGATCATCGTTCCGATCGACGCGATCCAGATCGTCGCCAAGTGCACGCGCTTAGGTAACTTGTCCCACCCGAAGATCCACAGCCCAAGGAACGTCGATTCGAGGAAGAATGCAAGCAATGCCTCCATCGCAAGCGGTGCCCCGAATACATCGCCAACGAATCTGGAGTAATCGCTCCAGTTCATACCGAACTGAAACTCCTGCACGATGCCGGTTACGACGCCGATCGCAAAGTTAATCAAGAACAGCTTGCCCCAGAACTTCGTCATCCGGAGGTAGTGCGGCTTGCCGGTGCGGTACCAAGCGGTCTGCATGAGTGCGACAAGTAACGACAGGCCGATAGTGAGCGGGACGAAGAGGAAGTGGTAGACCGTAGTGATACCGAACTGCCATCTGGCCAGAGTCAGAGGATTCACGCGGTAACCGTCTCAGAGCATGTATTCCAACGGGCACGGACCTTGGTCCTGCGACGTGCGGCTATTCGTCCTGCCTCCCATTCGGGCGACGACACGCCACATGGAAGAACGGAAGCTAGTCAGTGATCACACCGATCAACTCCATCTCCGGGAGCTGCGAGTCCCCCGAGATGTCACCGCACTGGGGGCAGACTCGAACGTGTCCGGCGAGATGGTCGTGATCCAGCACGCCGACGAATCCACATGCAGCGCAAGTCAGGACTAACTCAAACTGCTCACACGCAAGGCGAGCGCCGGCAAGCGGACCGTCTCCAGCAAGCATGGTGAACGCCTGGCGGAGAGTCTCTTCGCTAATGCTCGATGCGTGCCGGATGACTACTAGCGCTACAGGGCGCCCGGCTGCGCGCTGCTCGACTTCTTCGAGAAGCTCGCCCACGAGCGATAACTCATGCATCTGAAGTCTCGGCGCAAAGCCGAATTACGGTCTCAACGAGTTCCGAGACGGACGCGCTCACCGCGCTAGAGAGATCCGCGCCTGGCTCGACCGACTTGATCGCGACAGTCACCGCGAGCGCCGGCGGATGGGCGCCGTACAGCGCGTCTGCGAGCGACATGATCGTGCCGGCACCGACGTTATGGGTCATAGAGCCGGCGTCGAACTCTGACAGTACCGTGTCGACAGCAACCACGCCTGGTGCGAGCCCTGAGTCCAGACGCGCATCGACAAACACAACCCGTGATGCGCTCGTCATCTCATTGGCCAGGTCTGGAGTGAGCTGGTGGACCGCGAGAACGTCAACTGACTCCATCCGCACGTCGTCCCTTAACGCATCGGCGACAACCCACCCCACGGCGTCGTCGCCGCGAAGGCGATTACCGTACGCAATGACCAGCGGACGGTGACCAGTCATCGACGTACCTCGTCAAGTACTTCACCGTCGTAGCCGACGAGGGAGATATGTAACGGCATTTGGCCCATGGCATGAGTGGAGCACGATAGACACGGGTCGTAGCAACGAATTACCGCCTCGACGCGGTTCAGCATGCCCTCCTCGATTCGTTCGCCCTTGACAAAGTGGCGTGCGACCTGCAGGACGCTGGCGTTCATAGCGGCGGCATTGTGGCCGGTAGCGATAATAAGGTTCGCTGTTTGAATGATCCCGTCGTCGTCGACCACATAGTGGTGGATCAGCGTGCCACGTGGGGCCTCGGCTACCCCGATGCCAACGTTGCGGTTCACCTCGGCGTGTGACGCTACCCGCGTCGCGAGAATCTCGGGATCGTCGAGGTACATCTCCATCCGCTCGATGCCATACAAGATGTCGAGCAATCTCGTCTGGTGGTAATGGAACGAGCTACTTGGATAGCGCCCGAACCGAGATCGGAATGCGTCGAGTTCTGCATCCGCCCTCGGCGTTCCGAATCGTTCAGCGACGATCGCCCGCGCGAGCGTGCCGACTCGATACAGGCCGTTCTCGATGCCGCGGGGCTTGAAGTACGTGGGCTTGAGAAAGGATGCCTCGTCGGTGTACTCACCGATGTAGTCGGCATACTCGTGCGCATCGAAGTCCGCCAAGAGGGTGCCGTCGTGATCGACAACACGCAACCGCCCGTCGTAGTGGGCGACGTTGCCGTCAGGGTCGACGAGCGACATGAACGCCGACTGGAAAGACCCGAACGTTTCCGCCTCCTCGGCCCAGTTCAACAGATTGTTCTTGTACCAGGCCAACGCGCGGTCCGCGGCCGCATATGCCTCGGGAATCATTGCGCGGATCTCGTCGCGCTTCTCTGCGGTCAAAGCTGATTCGACACCGCCCGGCACGATCCACGCCGGATGAATCCGTTTCCCACCGAGCAGTTCGATGGCGTGCTGGCCAAATTTGCGCAGGTAGATGCCATCCATCGCCAGCTGTGGATGCGCCTTGGCTACGCCGACAATGTTGCGCGTGGCGGGATCAGCATCGAAGCCGAACAACAGGTCTGGCGAGGCAAGGTGAAAGAGGCTCAGCGCGTTCGACTGCACGATCTGGGCGAGGTTCATCAACGCTCTCAGGTCTTCGCCGACCTTGGGAGGCTTGACCGCCAGGATGTCGTCGCAGGCCTTCGCGGAGGCGATCAGATGGCTGACGGGACAAATCCCGCAGATTCTCGCCATCAGTGATGGCATCTCCGCCAACGGCCGGCCCTGGCAGATCTTCTCGAAGCCGCGGAACTGGGTGACCTGGAACTGCGCATCGGCGACCTGACCGGCATCACCGAGGCTGATCCGAATTCGTGCATGACCTTCGATCCTCGTAACCGGATCGATGGTGATGTCGCTTGCCATCAGACTCCTACTCGTTTACTGGGCACGTCATCTGCCGAACCGGGCTTGCGTGGCCG
>DASRZB010000288.1:0-7063 GCA_035653855.1 Acidothermaceae bacterium
GTCGGTGACGGTGACCGCGGCGGGCATTTCGACGACGGTTGCGACGGTTGCGTCGTCGTGGTCGCCGTCGGCTAGCGCATCGGCCACCGCCCGAGCGGTGATGACGCCGCGGTAGCGGCCGGCGGCGTCCAGCACTGGTAGTTGAGCGTGTGGTGCTTGGGTGAGAAGGTCTGCGGCCTCCAGGAGTGTCGCTGATTGCGTGATGTGGGCGTCGACCGGTTCCATCACCTGACCTACCGTCACCGTGTTGATGGCAGCTGCGTTGGGTGCGGCGTCCAGGTCAACCCCGCGGCGGCGCAGTTTCAGCGTGTAGATGCTGTCGCGGGTCAGCAGGTGGCTGATGCCGGTGGCGAGCACGATCGCGGTCATCAACGGCAAGATGATGGTGTATTCGCCGGTGAGTTCGAACATGATGACGACCGCGGTGATGGGGGCGCGTGCGGCGCCGGCGAACACTGCGCCCATCCCGATCAGCGCGTAAGCCCCGGCCGGTCCGGATACACCAGGTGTGATGTGGTGCGCGATCTGGCCGTAGGCGGAGCCGAGCATTGCGCCGATGAACAGGCTGGGGGCGAACACCCCACCTGAGCCGCCGATGCCGATCGTCAGGCTGGTGGCGACCATTTTCCCGAGCAGCAGCACGATCAGGAACCCGATGGCGTATTTGCCGGCGATGCTGTTACCCAGCACCGGGTAGCCGACGCCGTACATCTCGGGCAACACCAGCAGCAGACCGCCGAGTAGAAACCCTCCGGCGGCAGGGCGCAGCCATTCCGGGCCTCGCCAGGCCCAGTCGCAGGCGTCTTCGATCCAGTACAGCACCCGGGTGAAACCGACACCGGCGACGCCGGCGAGTAGCCCGAGTGCGGCGAACAGCAGGTATTGGCTGAGGTTGGTGACGGTGAATGCGGGCAGGTGCAGGAACGGTTGGTTGCCGAACGCGGCCCGGCCGATCACGGACGCGGTGACCGAGGCGATCACCACCATCCCGAACGACTCGGTGGTGAAGTCGCGCAGGATCAACTCCATCGCAAAAAACACCCCGGCCAGCGGGGCGTTGAAGGTGGCTGCGATGCCACCGGCCGCTCCGCAGGCGACCAACACCCGCATCCGGTCTTCGCTGACCCGCACTATGCGACCGAAAGTGGACCCGAGTGCGGAGCCGATCTGCACGATCGGGCCCTCGCGGCCGACCGAACCGCCGCCGCCGATGCACAACGCCGATGCCAGCGCCTTGACCGCGGCGACCTGCGGGGCGATCCGTCCGCCGCGCCGCGCGACGGCGTACATCACTTCGGGCACCCCGTGCCCGCGGGCTTCTTTCGCGAAGAAGTAGACCAAGGGCCCGTACAGCAATCCCGCGATCACCGGTGCGAGGATGACGAAGTAGCGGCCTAGCCCTGGCACGTGCGGGTTGGCGACATGACCCAGGCCCGCGTAGTCCGGGTGCCCGGACAACGCCAAAGTGAACACCTTGATCAACCAGCGAAACCCGACCGCGCCGCCGCCGGCACCCGCGCCGACCAGCAACGCAAGCACCAACAGTCCCGTGTTGGACGAACGCAACAAGGTGACCAGCCGGGCGCGGCCCCGCTGCACCGGCAGCGAGTGCGCGACACTAGGGCGTTGGCCCCACCGGATCGTTCGCCGTAGGTCGCTTCTGGCTGACGTCACCGGTACAGTATGCAACAGTTGCATAGTGCAACACAAAGGAGAGTGACTCGGTGCCCGGATCTGCTCGCTCCCCACGCCGGTCCGACCGGGCAGGAAGACGGTCGGAGCTCCAGGACGTGGTCACTGCGATCCTCACCGCGTCGCGGGTTCTGGTCGGGGTTTCTGCCAGGTCACTGGCCGACGTCGAAGACACCGTGACGCTGACCCAGTTCCGCACCCTGGTGGTGCTGAACAGTCAAGGGATGATCAATCTGAACCGGCTGGCAGATCTGCTGGGTGTCAACTCCTCCACAGCGATGCGGATGATCGACCGGCTGCTCGCCGCCGAGCTGGTCACCCGCCAGGACAACCCGACCAACCGTCGCGAGGTTCTGCTCGACCTCACCGACCAGGGCCACCTGCTCGTCCAACAGGTCAGCGACACTCGTCGCGCAGAGATCGCCCGCATCGTCAAAGCGATGCCGGCAAGCGAACGCAGTGAGTTGGTCAACGCCCTGCGTGCGTTCGCTGACGCCGCCGGCGAGCCCGAAGCGGCCGAAACCCTGGCCCGGCTCGGCTGGTAGACGCACTCCAAACAGTGTCGGGCGTATCGACGCCTTCCGAGCACCCACGGATCGGCATCCGAGCGACCGCCTCCGACGATTCATCGAACTGCTGGCTACTGCAACGTTTGCATTCTGCATCGGAGGGGATGCTGGGCTGGAGTTCTGCCCGAACAAGCGGGCCATGCAGGTGCGAAGGAGTCCGATGCGAACCGTGGGGGTCGGGCACGAAGACGCGCTATGGCTGGGCCGGCGACATGGTGCAGCGGCGCTGAGCGGCCTTGTCGGCATCGTCGCATCCGCGGCCGCCGCGTTTGTGCTTCAGGTGGGGAGGCGCCGGCGCGCTGGTGGGGCTGAGACCGTACTCGGCGCGGCGCCTTTGGGAACGGAGCTAGCGCCCCCTCGCGGCGGAACGGATCTGCCCGACAAGTCCACAACCACGCCTGTCAGCGGAATCCACGACGCGGCCGGTCCGGCCCCGCCAAGTGCGGGAGAGCAGAAGCAATCTGTCTATGGAGTCGGCTTTGATCAGCACAGTGCGCACGCGCGTGGCCGGCCGATCGCGTGGGTTGTGGTGGCGGTGATCATCACCGGTACGTTCGTAAGTGGCATCAGCCTCATCGTGGCGGCAGGGTCGTTCTGGACCGGGGTTGGCGTCGTCGTCCTCGGCATCATTCTCGGTCGCTAGCGACGTCGACTTCATGCGCGGCATCGTGTCGCCCGCGGTGCAGTGGCCGGGCGAACCGCTGAAGACGGAGATGAGCCGTAACGCCATCCCGATCCCGAATGAACTCGCCCTCGAGCTCGCGGCCGCGGTGAAGCAATGGCTGGCCGCGGCTGTCGTCTCGGATGGTGCCGGGGGAGTGTCGTCACCGTGGGCCATCGAGCGAGCGATCCGGACGGCACGGGCCAAGGTCGAGGGCTTGCCTGACGGCTTCCGCTACCACGACCTGCGCCACTACTTCGCGTCGTTGCTGATCTCATCGGGTGCCGACGTCAAGGTTGTTCAGGCGCTGCTTCGGCACGCCTCGGCGAAGACCACCCTCGATACCTACGGGCACTTGTGGCCAGACAGCGATGAGTCCGCACGCGCGGCCGTCGGACTGGTGCTGGCTGCTCGTGCGGACTCACTGCGGACTAAGGGGGTCGCCTCTGCCTAAACCTGCTGGTCAGAGGGCTACGCGGGCTAAATATCGAAGTAAAGCTCGAACTCGTGCGGGTGCGGGCGCAACCGCATCGCGTCGATCTCGTTCTTGCGCTTGTAGTCGATCCAGGTGTCAATGAGGTCCTGGGTGAACACGCCACCGGCGAGCAGGTAGTCCTGGTCTTGCTCGAGCGCGGCGAGCACCTCGGGCAGCGAGCCCGGCACCTGGGGAACGCTTGCGTGCTCCTCGGGCGGCAACTCGTAGAGGTCCTTGTCGACCGGGTCGAGTGGCTCGATCTTGTTCTTGATGCCGTCGAGGCCGGCCATCATCATTGCCGAGAACGCGAGATAGGGGTTGCACGACGGGTCGGGCACCCGGAACTCCAGCCGCTTGGCCTTCGGGTTGCTGCCGGTGATCGGAATCCGGATACAGGCCGACCGGTTGCGCTGGCTGTAGACCAGGTTCACTGGAGCCTCGAAGCCCGGCACCAGCCGGTGGTAGCTGTTGACCGTCGGGTTGGTGAACGCGAGCAGGGACGGCGCGTGCATGAGGAGCCCGCCAATGTAATGCCGCGCCATGTCCGACAGACCTGCGTACCCAAGCTCGTCGTAGAACAGCGGCGCGCCGTCCTTCCACAAACTCTGGTGGCAGTGCATGCCTGAGCCGTTGTCCCCGAAGACCGGCTTCGGCATGAAGGTCACGGTCTTGCCGTTGCGCCACGCGACGTTCTTGATGATGTACTTGAACGTCAGCAGATCGTCGGCGGCCTTCAACAGTGGCGCGAACTTGTAGTTGATCTCGGCCTGGCCGGCGCTGCCGACTTCGTGGTGCTGTCGCTCAACCGTGAGGCCGGCGTTGATCAGTTCGCGGCTCATCTCCGCGCGCAAGTCTGCGTAGTGGTCTGCCGGCGGAACGGGGAAGTAGCCACCCTTGTTGCGGACCTTGTAACCGCGGTTCCCGCCCTCTTCGGCGCGACCGGTGTTCCAGACGCCGGCCTCGGCGTCGATGTAGTAGTAGCTCGACTGCTGGTTGGTCTCGAACCGCACGTTGTCGAAGATGTAGAACTCGGCCTCGGGGCCGAAGTAAACCGTGTCGGCAATGCCGCTGCTCGCCAAGTACGTCTCGGCCTTCTTCGCGACGTTGCGTGGGTCGCGACTGTAGGCCTCACCGGTCAGTGGATCGTGGATGAAGAAGGTCAGGTTCAGCGTCTTCTCGGCGCGAAACGGATCGAGGACGGCGGACGTCGGATCGGGCAGCAGCAACATGTCCGATTCGTGGATCGCCTGGAACCCGCGGATCGACGAACCGTCGAAGCCGAGACCGTCAGTGAACGTCTTCTCGTCGAAGGACTCAACGGGCACGGTGAAGTGCTGCATGATGCCGGGCAGATCGCAGAAGCGCACGTCGACAGACTTGACGTCGTTTTCCCGGATGTACCCCAGAACCTCGTCGGCACTGGTGAACATGAATCTCCTCCTTGGGGCGGCACGAACGTGACGCAGGCTAGGGGAACCCGATTTCCCGTGCGTGTCTCGTATGTTTCGCGTGCGTAACGTCGCTCACCCGCCGTCGTGAAAGTGAGCGTTCGGCGGCAGGCTATCGTGGCCGACGTGGGTAGGGTTAGTGGGTCCTGGCTCGATGGTCCGGGCGGCGGAACGGCCACCGCGGACGCCGGCGCCTACGTCGGCGAACGGCTCGGACTTCCCCCCCGCGGTGCCCGATCGGTTGCTGGGTTGGGCGCCCGCCTCGGGGCGCTGTGCATCGACTGGTTGATCGCGGTGCTGATCACCAGCCCATTCACCGGCCATCGGCCGTTTACGCCCGGAAGCAACTCGCCGTGGGTGCTCGCCGTCTTCGCCGCCGAGTACATCGTGTTGGTGAGTTTGATCGGCCGCACGATCGGCATGCGGCTGTGCGGGATCGGGATCATGCGGCTCGACGGCCGTCGGCTGAGCCTTCCGTGGGTCGTCGTCCGCACTGCGTTGCTGGTGCTCGTCGTGCCCGCCGTGATCTACGACCGCGACCGGCGCGGGCTGCACGACAAGGCCGCCGGCAGCATCGTCGTCCGGCTGTGATCGTGGCTCCGAGGTTCTAGCGCGGGGGAAGCTTGACGCCCTTGGGCATCCTGGCGCCCTTCGGCATCGGGCCTTTCGGGATCGGGATCGGCAGGGTGCCCAGCGCCCGCATCCGGCCCTCGATCTCGTCGACCGTGGCGCCCTTGAACGTGCGCGGCAGGCGAGTCATCTTCTTCTGCAGCTTGCGCAACGGGATCTGACCTGGCTCGACGCCGACGATCAAGACCTCGATCGGCGTGCCGGAGGCGACGCGCTGCACGCGCTTGCGCTGGTCGGTGAGCAACGGTTGGAGTCGCTCGGTCGAACCCTCGCCGATCAAGATGACGCCGGGCTTGCCGACGACCCGGTGCACGACGTCCATCGATCGGGTTGCCGCGACGTTGGGGGTCAAACGCCAATCGCCGCGCATGCTGTCGATGATCGCGGCTGCGGCGCCGGGCTGACCTTCGATCTCACCCAGTGCGGAGCGCTGTGCCCGCTGGCCGAACACGATGAACGCGACGAGAACGGCGCTCACGACGCCGAAGACGCTGAAAAGAATCGGGCTGCCGAGCACGATTCCGGCGAGTTCGAAGAACGCGAGAGTGGCGATGAACGCGAGCGCGAGATAGGGGATCAGGCGCTTGTCGCGACCCCGGGTGACGACGAAAGCTTCGCGAATCTGCGCGGATCGTTTCGGCTGGCCAGCTCGGGCGGCTTTGCGCGCCCGGCGGGCCGCGCGGCCCTTCAGCGGCGCGACGTTCTTCTCAGGTTTCGGCATAGTGCGGCTCAGGATACGGGCGAGATCCGGGTGGCGTCGCGTTGGGCGAGTGCGTCGCGGTAGAGCCGGCCCGCCCGGTAGGAGGAACGTACGAGGGGCCCGGACATGACACCGGCGAAGCCGAGCGCGCGGGCTTCGCTCTCGAGCTCGGCGAATTCGGCCGGTTCGACCCAACGCTCGACCGGGTGGTGGCGAAGCGAGGGCCGCAGGTACTGGGTGATGGTGATCAAGTCGCAACCGGCGTCGCGCAGGTCGATCAACGTCGAGCTGATCTCGGCACGCTCTTCACCCAGACCCAAGATCAAGTTGGACTTGGTGACCAGTCCGCGGGTGCGGGCCATCTCGATGACCTCGAGTGAGCGTTCGTAGCGGAACCCGGTGCGAATCGACTTGAAGATGCGCGGCACGGTCTCGAGATTGTGCGCGAACACTTCGGGCTGAGCGTCGAACACCTGCGCCAGCAACTCGGGCCTGGCGTGGAAATCGGGGGTCAGCAGCTCAACGCCACAGCCTGGCACGATGGCGTGGATCTCGCGGACTGTCTGCGCGTACAGCCAGGCGCCCTCGTCGTCGAGGTCGTCGCGTGCAACTCCTGTGACGGTGGCGTAGCGAAGCCCCATCGAAGCGACTGACTCAGCGACTCGGCGCGGTTCGTCGCGGTCGAGTGGAACGGGTCGCCCGCTATCAATCTGGCAGAACGAACAGTTACGCGAGCAGGTCGCGCCGCCGATCAGGAACGTCGCTTCGCGGTCTTCCCAGCACTCGAAGATGTTCGGGCAGCCGGCTTCTTCGCAGACCGTGTGCAACCCCTCGCCGCGCACGAGGTCCTTCAACGCGGTGTACTCCGGACCCATCCGGGCGCGGGTC
>DASRZB010000289.1:0-3159 GCA_035653855.1 Acidothermaceae bacterium
TACGAGGCCCTGCGAGCAACGCTCAGCTAGGCGCTCACAGAAGCAAGCGAGCGAACCCACCGCCCTCCCGTTCATCCGCACGGTCGCGCATACGTCATCGCGGCTAAGTAGAGCGTCAGCTGAACGCACTCGGCGGCAGAACAGTGCGTTCAGCAGAGAGACCAATCATCCGGCTTCACGGCGGAGCTGGAGCGCCTGGCTTGGGACGACGAAGGACGCGAGAAAGATCGGCAGAAAGCTCTTTCCGGTGCATCGGAACGCGACGGTTTGGCTCTCGGCGGCCTCGAAGGTTCGAGTTCGGCTGGAGTTTCGGCCACTGCGAACTTGCAGCGTGTGCCGTCCAGGTTCGAGTGGTATCTCGATCGTGTCGTTCATGTCGAGCGACCCGGCACGCTGACCATCAACCACGATGTCGTACGTGCCACGTCGAACCTCGACTCCGATTGCTTTATGCGTCATCTTCAGTGTTGCCGTCATCGTCGATCTCCAATGTCTGTCGGCCGTCCAACCACACGATCGTCCTCACCTGAGACGGTGTCCGCTCGCCGGCCGGACCGACCCGCGTCAATCCGGTTGAGCGCGTTCAAACGTTTGCATCGGCGTCGGGCAAAGTGGCCGTCGCGCCGCGGTCGGCTAACCGTTCGATGGCGCAGACCTTTGGCCTCTTGGGTCGGGGGCAGTGGTCGCCGTTGCTCTTTGACACCCGCGGTCATCCGCGACCACGCAACAGCTGTTGCAAGCTGGACCACGGCAGGCCGTATTTTCTTGAGCAGCCACAGGTCGTAACGCTCCTGGTGGTGTCGATGAGCGCTCTCCGCAACCGGCAGCGGCGGGTCACGATGTCGTCTGGTCCGGTTGCGGTTCAGCGGTCTCGTGGCTGGTGATCGTGGCGCGTACGGCGACCCGCGCATCTCCGCTGGCGCCGAGGTGAACTTGCATGCCGAGCTTCTCCAGCATGTGCACCATGGGATCTCCCATGTGAGCGGCGACGACCGCCTGCACGCGGTGCTCCAGCAAGAATCGAACGACTCGGGCGTGGTGGGAGCCTTCTGTGCCCTCGTCGTGCAGCCGACTCCACCCGGCATCGAATTCCTGCCAGCTTACGATCTGCCCGTCGAGGACTTCGGCGATGGCGAGCCGGTCCGCGCGGCCCCACTGCCGATCGATCACACTCGCGCTGCCTACCGGAACACACACGATCACGTAGGTTGACCACCTTCCGTTCTGGTTGTGCGGGTCACGGCTGGTAGGGGCATGCGGGGTCTTCCCCAAGTGGGTCGCCGGTGGTGGCATACGCACGCGCTCGCGAACCGCCGCACAGGTCTGCGTACTCGCATCGTCCGCAGCGACCGGTGAACTTGGCCCCACGGATGGCTACCAGCAGCGGGTCGTCGCGGTAGATTTCGGCCAGCTGGCGGGTGCGGATGTTGCCCAGCGAGATGGGCAGGAATCCGGCTGGGTAGACCGCGCCGTCGTAGGCGATGAACACGATGCCCTTCCCGTCGCGAGTCGCCGCAGTGTGCGCCCTGGCCTGCGGGCTCGGCGGGCCAGCGAGATCCCGTAGCTGTTCGGCGAGCCGCTTGTAGAGCGCACCCGTGGGGACTGGTTGCCCGGATCGGCGGTCGGCCACGACCCGGCGGAAGAAGGGGGCCTCGACGGTCCGCACCACGAGGTCGTGCTGGGCGGCCTCGTAAAGGAAGTGGCAGACCTGTTCGTGCTCGACGGCGGTGATCGCCCCGGAGCTCACGCCCCGTCCGACGTGCACGAGGAAGAACACCTCCCAGATCCGCGCCCCCGCCTCCGGTAGCAGGGCGGCCAGCTCAGCCAGCTCGTCGACGTTGGTGCGCATCACCGTGGTGTTCACCTGCACCGTCAACCCTGCCGCGGCCAGGTCTCTGATCGCTTGGACCGACATGTCGAAGTGCCCGGGGATGCCGCGCACCGCGTCGTGAGTGGCCGCGCGTGCTCCGTCAAGGCTGATCGAGACCGCCCGCACTCCGCTACCGGCGATCCGCCCGATCATCTGGGGCGTCAGCAGTGGAGTCACCGAGGGAGAGAGTGCTACGGGGATACCCAGCGACACCGCGTGATCGATGAGTTCGAACAGATCGGGGCGCAGCAGGCAATCGCCGCCGGTGAGCACCAGGATCGGGTGTGGTCGGCCGAACGCGGCTACCTGGTCGATCAGCTGGCGACCCTCGTGCTGGGTGAGTTCCCCGGGTAAGGGTCGGGGGGTCGCAGACGCCCGGCAGTGCCGACAAGCTAGTTGGCAGGCGCGGGTGGTTTCCCAGAACACCAGCATCGGGCGCGTCGCGAAGTCGACCGGAGGGCGCACCGGCGAACGTGTGGCGAAATTTGTGCTCATGGGTGCGACATCTGCGCTTGTGTTAAGACGGCAAGACCCGCCAGCGCCCGAGTCGCGGTTTCCTCGGCTTGGGCAATGCAGGCGGCCACGCCGGCGCCGCGATAGGCCGCGCCAGTGACGTGCAGACCGGGCACTTTCGCTAGCGCGGCATCCAGCCTGTTGAGCCGGTCCTGGTGCCCGACGGTGTACTGCGGAAGGGCACCCGGCCAGCGTTGCACGTGCGTCTGCAGCGGCTCGGCGGAAAGTCCCATCGCTTCAGCCAGTTCGGCGCACACGCGGCGGATCAGGGTGGCGTCGTCCAGGGATACCCAGCGTTGGTCACCGGCCCGCCCGACCATGGCGCGCAGGACCACGATGTTCTCCGATGACAGGTGCGGCCACTTTGCCGACAGCCAACTGCACCCGACCAGAAGACGCCCTTCGGCCGGCGGTACTAAGAAGCCGGTGGCATCCAGCGGTCGGCCTACCGCATCTGCGGGGTAGGTCAGGGTGATCGTTGCGACGTCGACGTACGGCACGTCACGTAACTCGGTGGCGGCCGTCGGGGCTAGCGATTCCACCAGGTCCGCGGTCACGAAGGCTGGTGTCGCTACCACGATCGCGTCGGCCCTAAGCGTGGCGCGTGCGCTGCCGTCTTCGACGTCGATCTGGAATCCGTCCCCCGTGCGTTCTAGTGCTGTCGCCCTCGTACCCAGCCGGACATCGGTTTCGGTTAGCGCGCCGGCGAGGGCGGTGATGAGTTGGCCGAGTCCGAGGTCGAGGGTGACCATCGCAGGTCTGACGGCCGTGGGGCC
>DASRZB010000290.1:0-9048 GCA_035653855.1 Acidothermaceae bacterium
TTGAAGTGGGAAGGCGGCTACGTGTGGGCATGTAAGAACTACGACGGGGACGTGCAGTCCGACACGGTTGCGCAAGGCTATGGATCACTCGGCCTGATGACATCGGTATTGATGACCCCCGACGGTCGTACCGTCGAGGCCGAGGCTGCGCACGGAACTGTGACCCGGCACTTCCGTCAGCACCAGCAGGGCAAGGCCACATCGACGAATCCCATAGCGTCGATCTTTGCGTGGACGCGTGGTCTGGAGCACCGCGGCAAGCTTGACAACACCCCCGAGGTAACCGCCTTCGCGACTGCGCTCGAGGAGGTCTGCATCGAAACCGTCGAGAGCGGCAAGATGACCAAGGACCTTGCGCTGCTCGTCGGTCCAGACACGGAATGGCTTACCACGGAAGACTTTCTGGCTGCTCTCGACGAGAACCTGCGCACCAAAGTTGGCTGACCCCGATCTCGATCGCGAAGCCGCAGCCTGGGATGAGCTGGGCCGTCGCGATCCGCATTGGGCCATCCTCTCCGAGCCCGGACGGCAGGGCAGCTGGGACGAAGAAGGGTTTTTCGCGACCGGCCGCGCAGAGATCGACATCACATTGAAAGAGCTCGGCGAGCTGCTCACTGCGCGAAACGCAGCGCTCGACTTCGGCTGTGGTCTTGGTCGACTGAGCCAGGCACTCGCCGTCCATTTTGAGTCAGTGACTGGCGTCGACGTTGCAGCGTCGATGATCGAAGGCGCGCAGGCTCGCAACGCTTTTCCCGATCGTGTGTCTTACGTCGTCAACACGACGCCAACGCTGCCGTTCGACGATGCGACGTTCGACTTCGCCTACTCAATCCTGGTGTTGCAACACATTCCGCCGAAGGTCGCGGCCGGCTACATCAGCGAGTTGGTACGGGTCTTGCGTCCGGGCGGCGTGGTCGTCTTTCAGGAGCTGTCACATCGGGCACCGACAGTTCGCAACGCGGTGCTGCGCGTCGTCCCGAATGGTGTCTTGAAGCTCCTGCGCAGGGCACGGCGCGGATGGGCGGCACCGATGACGATGGACGGCGTTCCTCGCCGGCAGGTGACCGCATTGGTAGCGGCGGCCGGCGGTGAGGTGGTCGACGTCCGTGACGACGCGTCGGGCGAACCGGTGTGGAAGGGCTACCGTTACACGGTCCGGCGGCCGCCCGCCCGCTAGCCTGATCGTTATGGACGGTGGCGATAGTCAACTGCGCTGCAGTCAGGCGTACTGCGGTGTCGTGCGATGACGGTCGCGCTCGACATCGCGGTCGTGCTTGCGCTCGTCGTCATTGAGGCCGTATTCGTCGCCACCGAGATCGCGCTCATTTCGCTGCGTGACAGCCAGGTTCGCGGGCTTGCGACCAAGGGACGTCGCGGCGCGGCCGTCGCGAGACTGACGGCCGACCCCAACAGATTCCTGGCGGGCGTGCAGATCGGCGTGACGCTGACCTCACTGCTCTCGTCGGCCTATGGTGCGGTGACGCTTTCCGCTGCTGCCGCCCGCGAGCTTGAACGTCTCGGGATGACGCGCCGGTGGGCCGACATCCTCGGCTTTCTGATTGTCACGTTGTCCATCTCGTTCGTCACGTTGGTGCTTGGCGAACTGGTGCCAAAACGGCTGGCGCTGCAACGTGCCGAGCAGGCTGCGCAGCTGGCCGCACCGACTCTCGACAGATTCGCGAGCCTGATGCGGCCGGTCATCTGGCTGCTCTCTCTGTCGACCAACGTTGTCGTCAGGCTGTTGGGCGGCGACCCTGATGCGCGACGCGAATCCATCAGCGAAGAAGAGTTGCGCGGGCTGGTCGCGACACATGAGTCGCTGGGTCGCGACGAGCGCCGACTGATCGACGAGGTATTCACTGCGGGCGACCGCAGGCTGCGCGAGGTGCTCGTGCCGCGCACGGAGGTCGAGTTCCTCGACGCGACAACGACAGTGCAGCAGGCGCTGAAGCTCGTCGCGTCAGGTCCGCACTCGCGCTACCCCGTTGTCCGCGGATCGCACGACGACGTCGTCGGCTTCGTGCACATCCGCGACCTCGTCACGACGCGAGCCGAAGTCGACCCGCGCACCGTTCGGGTCGGCGACCTTGTCCGGCCGGTGAAGATGCTGCCAGACGGCAAGAACGTGCTCGCGGCTTTGTCGGAGATGAGGCGGGAGCGCCAGCACCTGGCGATCGTCGTTGACGAATACGGCGGGACAGCGGGCATCGTGACGCTCGAGGATCTCGTCGAGGAGGTCGTCGGTGACATTCGCGACGAGTACGACCTCGAAGGAGGCGGTCCGCACTGGCTTCGTGGGGGTGACGTGGTCGTCGACGGGCTGCTGAATACGGACGATTTTGCAGAGCAGGCAGGGGTTGTTCTGCCCGAGGGCCCCTACGAGACTGTGGCTGGCTTCCTGATGGCCGAGCTCGGTCACCTGCCGCAGCTCGGCGAGACGGTGCAGGTCGGCGACCACCGGCTCGCGGTGGCCGAACTCGATGGACGCCGGGTGGCTAGGGTTCGAGTCAGCGCGCCGCCGGTCGAAAATGGCGTCGGCGAGCCCAGCCATTTGGGAGAATGAGTCATGACTTCGCACAACCGGCCGCGGGTGCTTTCGGGCATCCAGCCGACATCTGATTCCTTCCACCTCGGCAACTACCTCGGTGCGTTGCAGAACTGGGTCGCGCTCCAGGACGAGTTCGATGCGTTCTACTGTGTCGTCGACCTGCACGCGATCACTGTCGAGTGGGATCCAAAGGTGTTGCGCCAGCGAACCCGGTTGTCTGCTGCGCAGTTGCTGGCGATCGGCCTCGACCCTGAGCGCTGCGCGCTGTTTATCCAAAGCCACGTGCCGGAGCATGCCGAGCTGGCCTGGATTTTCTCCTGTATTACTGGTTTCGGCGAGGCCAGCCGGATGACGCAGTTCAAGGAAAAGACGGCGCGCGCGAACAACGCGGGCGTGGGTCTTTTCACCTATCCGATTCTGCAGGCCGCCGACATCGCGATCTATCAGGCCGACCGCGTACCGGTCGGTGAAGACCAGCGGCAACATCTCGAACTGACCCGCGATCTCGTGCAGCGGTTCAACACCAGGTTCGGGCCGACGTTCACGATGCCCGAGGCGCACATCGTGAAGGCGACGGCGAAGATCTTCGACCTGCAAGACCCGAGCGCCAAGATGAGCAAGTCGCTGCAGGACGCCGGCACTGCCCTGCTGCTCGACACCCCCAAGCAGCTAGTGAAGAAGATCAAGTCGGCCGTCACCGATAGCGGATCGCATGTGCATTTCGATCCGGTCGAAAAGCCGGGCGTCAGCAACCTCCTGACCATCTTCAGCGCGCTGACCGGAAGAGAAATCAGCGAAATCGAGTCGGCCTATGCCGGCAACGGTTACGGTGACTTCAAAGCAGACCTGGCAGATGTCGTGGTCGAGTTCGTCACGCCGGTGCAGGAAAAGGTACGGCACTACCTCGACGACACCGAGGCCCTGGACGCGATCCTCGCGGCTGGTGCCGAGCGTGCGCGCGGGGTCGCCGTCACCACGATGGAATTGGTTCGCGAGCGCGTCGGCTTCCTGCCGAGGAAGGTCTGATTCTTTGAGTCGCGCTGCCCACACGATCGGTGTCGCTATCGGTGTACCGGAGCCTTACGGCGCCGAATTGACGAAGTGGCGTGAAGATCTCGGCGACCCGCTCGCGTTGGCGATTCCGCCGCACGTCACGTTGATCACGCCGACGGACCTCGACGATTCGCAGCTGGCGGCGGTGGTATCGCACCTCGAGTCGGTGGCGGCGCAGCAGTGGCCGTTCGAGATTCAGTTGCGGGGGACCGGGAGTTTCCGGCCCGTGTCGCCCGTGGTGTTCGTCGCCCTCGCGGCCGGCATCAGCGATTGCGAGCGGGTTGAACACGCCGTGCGCAGTGGACCGCTGGCCCATCCGCTGAAGTTCAACTACCACCCGCACGTGACGGTCGCCCACGACGTCCCGCCTGAGGTTCTTGATCATGCGTTTCGTGAGCTGGCCGACTACGAAGCCGTGTTCACCGTCGAGCATTTCGGGCTCTTCGAACGCGGGGACGACGGGGTGTGGCGGACCGACCGCGACTTCGCGTTTGGTCTGGGCGCGCCTGCAGGCTCAACCTCAAGCTGAGGTTGTGGACCTCTGCCGGCTACGCCTTGGGGTCATCAACGTTGATGACGACAGGTCCGGCGCCTCGACGGATCACCACGACTTCGGAGGTCTCCGCCGTCGGATTGCTTTCCCGATGAACGGTGTGGGCGGGCACGTGCACGAAGTCTCCGGGTTCGCCCAGCACGACGCCAGTGGCCGTCTCGACCCGCAATGCGCCGCGCACGACGTACGCGATCGTGTCGTGCTCCCCGTGGTGATGCCAGTCGCTGGCCACACCAGGTTCGGTGAGCGCTCGTCCGGACCACAGATCGCCGACGACGATCGCCGCTTCGCGTAACACGCCGGCGGTCGGGTGCCCAGGAGTCAGCGCGTCAGCCGCGACCTTGCGAACAGGGGTGCCGGACATGGCGTCACGCTACGCGGTCCGTAACGCCGGTGAACATCCGCTCTTCAGCGGTAGCCGCGGCGTAGGGACGTTTACCCAGCGTCTTGGTAATTGGCGTTTCGTCGAGTGAACGCAGGACGGGGCGGCACGGACGACGAAGGTGCGACCTACTTCGACGCTAGGTCGTCGAGGCTCGAGAGCCGCGAGAGGCCGTCGAGATAACGCTCGTCGGTCTCGCCCGCGTGACGGCGGCGGGTGAATCGCCAGGAAGCGGTGAGGAAGAACAATGCGCCGATACCTACGGCGGACCAGATCAGTACACCCGAGATCCCTACGCCGCCTGACGTGGTGTGCGACGACGCCTTGAAAGCAGCCTTCGCGACCGGCGCTGCCCCTGCCGTTGGGGCGGCCGTCGCCGTCAACGCCTGCACGGTCGGCTGCACCGACGGAGTCGGCGAGGAATCTGCCGGCGGCGCTGGGTCGAGTGGCGCGACGAGCTCACCGACCGGTGTCACATGCCCGTCGGCCGCGAAGCCCCAGTTGAGCAGCGCCTGCACCTCGGGCCAGAAGTTCGCCTGGTCGCGCATCACCGACACGATGATCGTGTGGCCGTTGCGCTTAGCCGCGCCGACGTAGCTTGCATTCGCCGCGACCGTGTAGCCGTTTTTGCCGCCAAGCATGCCCGGATACGACGTCAACAACCGGTCGTGCGTCTGGATCTGGAAGCTCTGGCCCTTCGGCGCCGGGAACTGGGCCGTCTTGAGCGAGAGGTAGTACAGGAACTGCGGCACCGTGAGCCCGGCCCGAAAGATCAGTGCGAGGTCGTAGGCGGACGACGATTGGCCCTTCGCGTCGAGCCCGTCCGGCGTCAAGGCCACGGTGTCGTCAGCCTGGAGGTGGGCCGCGAGGGTGTTCATCTGGGCGAGCGTGCCGGGCAGGTTGCCGTTCGCGTCGGCGAGGGCGACCGCGGCGTCGTTCGCCGACATCATCAGCATCGCGGTGAACAGGTTGTCGACGGTGTAGGTCGTGCCCGCGACGATGCCGGCCTTGGTTCCGTCGGTGCTGGGGGCGTCGCGCCCCGCCACGACGGGCAGGTTCGTCGGCAGCAGGGGAATCACGGTCAGCGCGGTCAGGGTCTTCAGCGTGCTAGCCGGCGCCAGCTTGGCGTGTGCGTTCTTCGCCGCGAGCACGTCGCCGGTGTCGGCATCGGCGACCACAAATGACGTCGCTGTGATGCCCGGCAGCGCGGGCACGCCTGGTGTCGGGTCGACCACGATCCCTGGTTGCCCGAGGGCAGGGCCACCGATCGGGACGTCGTCGGCGAGCGCGATGCCAGACGATGCGGCGAAGGTCATTGATGCGATCAGGGCGCCACAGAAAGACGCGGCGCGTGCGCTGCGGCGGCGGCCACCACGCCGCAGATTTGAGCCCATGACCGGGACAGAGTAACCGAACAAGGCCACGCCATACTGGGGCGATGGCGGGTCAGACAGAATCCGGGCTGCCGATCGAGCCCGTCTACGACAGCTCGGCGTTGGCCGATTTCGACCCGGCCAGCGCGCTGGGGGAGCCAGGTGCTTTCCCGTTCACCCGCGGCGTCTATCCGTCCATGTACACCGGGCGGCTGTGGACGATGCGGCAGTACGCGGGCTTCGGATCGGCCGCCGAATCCAACCGCCGCTATCGCCAACTACTAGCAGCGGGGACGACGGGCCTGTCCGTCGCGTTCGACCTGCCTACTCAGATGGGGTACGACTCCGACGACCCCATGGCGGCGGGTGAGGTCGGCAAGGTCGGCGTCGCCATCGACTCGATCGACGACATGCGCACGCTGTTCGACCAGATCCCGCTCGACCAGGTCTCGACGTCCATGACGATCAACTCACCCGCGGGCTTGCTGTTGTTGATGTATCAGATGGTCGCCGAAGAGAACGGCATCGCCGCCTCGGCACTGCGTGGCACTGTGCAAAACGACATCCTCAAGGAGTACATAGCGCGCGGCACCTACATCTTCCCGCCGCGGGCGTCGCTGCGGTTTGCGACGGATCTCTTCGCCTACTGCAAGACCGAACTGCCGGCCTGGAACACGATCTCCGTCTCTGGCTATCACATGGCCGAGGCGGGAGCAACGCCCGTCCAGGAGGTCGCGTTCACTTTGGCGGATGCGATCGAGTACGTCAGGGCCGCCCAGGCAGCGGGCCTCGGTGTCGACGAATTCGCACCTCGGCTGACGTTTTTCTTCGTCGCGCGCACGACGTTCCTCGAAGAGGTCGCCAAGTTCCGCGCCGCCCGACGAGTCTGGGCGCACGTCATGCGCGACCAGTTCGGGGCAACCGATCCGGCTTCGACGATGCTGCGCTTCCATACTCAGACAGCCGGCGTGCAGCTCACCGCGCAGCAACCCGAACTGAACATGGTGCGGGTGGCACTGCAAGCGCTGGGTGCGGTGCTGGGCGGCACGCAGTCACTGCACACCAATGCATACGACGAGGCGATCGCATTGCCGACGGAGAAGGCCGCCCGGTTGGCGTTGCGAACCCAGCAGGTACTCGCGTACGAAACCGACATCGCCAAGACCGTTGATCCGTTTGCCGGTTCCTACGCCATCGAGTCGCTGACGGACGACATCGAGACCGCCGTGCTTGAGCTCATGCGACGTGTCGAGGACCTCGGTGGCGCGGCCGCCGCAATCGAACGTGGATTCCAGCGCGCCGAGATCGAGAACGCCGCGTACGAGGTTGCCCAGGGTATCGACAGCGGCGACCGGATCGTCGTCGGTCTCAACGCCTTCACATCGCAGGCCGACGAGGACTACCAGCCGTTGCGGGTCGACCCGGAGTCGGAGGCACAGCAGATCGCGCGTGTTGCGGCCGTCCGCGCCCGCCGTGACGGCGACGCCGTCGAACGCGCACTGGCCGCTGTGGGTTCGGCTGCCAGTGGCGAGCAGAACGTGTTGCCGCCGATCAAAGAAGCGTTGAGAGCGCAAGCCACGCTTGGCGAGGTATGTGCCACGTTGCGAGGTATATGGGGACGCTACGAGCCCAGTTGACGCTTGGACGCCGCCTCGGGCCGATGGCCGAATTGGAGCCGAGCGCACGGCCGAGTTGGAGGCTGAGGAGTCGTGCGGTGAGATAGGGGTAAGTCCCCGCCGGACGGAAGGAGCCTGACGTGACACCGATCATCGTGGCGGTAGCTGTGGCCGTGATCATCGTCGTCGGGGTGTTCTTGGTGCTCATGACCCGTTCTCGTCGCGACGACGAAGGAGAACGGTTCCGCCGAGTGGCCGACCTGACCTCACGATGGAGCAGGCAGGTGCAGGAGGCACCGACGGAGTCCACTCCGCCGTACGGGCCAGAATCGAGAACGGAATCCAAGCCAGAATCCACACCGGAAATGGCGCAACCCGGGGTCGGCAAAACGGAATCCGTTGACCCGAGTTGAGTTACGAGGCCCCGCTGGTCGTGCGTTCCTCGACCCACTCGGGCGAGCTCGAGGTGAACCTGGGGTCACGGCGACGTAACGTTCTTGGCGCGCTTGGATAGCAAACAGGCCCCTGGGCGCTCAGCGTGGCAGCGGTGCGCGACGCTGCGGTCGGACCAGGCGCGCACGCGTCGCCTGACCCAGCTATTGTCCACCCAACATTTTACTTGCTATGCGATAGCGGAGGCGTTGTGAAGAAGACCTATCAGATAATTGCGGCGACGGGAACCGTAGCGATCATGCTTGCGGCCTGTTCGAGCAGCAAGAAGACATCGAGCGCTCCGACCAGCAGCGCACCTGCTGCGGCGACCTCGAGCGCGACCAGCTCGGCACCGGCCGCGTCGACCCCGGCGGCACCAGCTAGTTCGGCACCGGCCGCGTCGACCCCGGCGGCACCAGCCAGCTCGGCGGCAGCAGGTGGCCCCATCAACGCGTGCATGGTGCTTGACACCGGCGGCGTCGACGACCACTCGTTCAACCAGTCGTCGTGGCAGGGACTGCAGGACGCCAACAAGGCCAACCCGAACATCAAGATCTCCTACGTCTCATCGAACACGCAAAACGACTACACCCCCAACCTCAACGCCGAGGTTGCCAAGGGTTGCTCGACGATCATCGCGGTCGGCGGCCTGATGGCCGACGCGGTTAAGACGGCCGCTGCCGCAAACCCGAAGCAGCAGTTCGCCGAGATTGACAACCCCTCGACCGGCCCGAATGTGTACGGCATGCAGTTCAACACCGCGCAGGGCGGTTTCCTTGGCGGGTACCTCGCGGCGTCCGTCTCGAAGACTGGCGTTGTCGCGACCTTCGGTGGTCTGAACATCCCGCCGGTCACCGTCTACATGGACGGCTTCTGGGAGGGCGTGCAGTACTTCAACAAGGTCAAGGGCAAGAACGTGAAGGTGCTCGGCTGGGACGAGACGAACCAGAAGGGCGGCACCTTCGACCCGAGCACGTCCAACCCGTTCGGTGACACCGCAGGTGGACAGTCGATCAGCAAGGCGTTCATCTCGCAGGGTGCTGACGTCATCTTCCCGGTTGCCGGTGGCACTGGCCTCGGCGCGGCGATCG
>DASRZB010000291.1:0-6909 GCA_035653855.1 Acidothermaceae bacterium
CAGGCGCACGTACGCGCCCAACCCTGGGTCGACCCCGCCGTTCGGGTCAACACGTGACGCGAGCGGCGTAGCGACGAGAGCAGCGCTGCCCGACCGTTCGGAGGATCCGTAGGAGGCACTTAGCCGCTGCAGGCCCGTTACCTGCGCCCGACAATGTAGGAAACGTGAGGAGTTCGGACGTGTCGATACCTGTCCAAAGCGCTGGCTTGCTCAATCGCAGCGACGAGCCGCCATCCAACGGGCGCCGGCGCCTCGGCGAGCTGCTGGTCTCGCATGGCCTGTTGACCGAAGAGCAGCTACGTCACGCACTCGCCGAGCAAAAGCGCATGGAGGGCGGACGTCGGCGCAGGATCGGCCGGGTGGTCGTTGACGAGGGCTACCTCACAGAGGGCCAGCTCGCGTACGCGCTCGCCGACCTCATGCACTTGGAGCTGGTCGACCTCGCCGAACTCACCCTTGACCTGAGCGTCGCTCGCACGCTGCCGCGCCGTGTCGCCGAGCGCCACGGCATATTGGTGATCGGTCGCGACGACCACACCGTACGGGTCGCGACTGCGGATCCGACCAACGTGGTCGCCCTCGACGACGTCAGGCTCTACACCGGAGCGACCACGGTCACCGTCGTCGTGAGCACCGACACGCAGATCCACACCGAGCTCCGCCGGGTGTGGGCGATCCTCGACCAGGACGCCGAACTGTCGAACGTCTCCGACGAGCCCGAAGTCGTCGACGAGCACGACCTCGAGAGTGCGGCGGACCAGGGACCGACCGTCCGACTCGCGACGAGCATCGTGAGCGAAGCGGTGCGCAGCCGGGCCAGCGACATCCACGTCGAGCCACAGCCCGACGGGCTGCGGATCAGGTACCGCATCGACGGCCTGCTTCGCGACATCATGAAAGTGCCGCGCAACTCCTCTGCTGCGCTCGTCAGCCGCCTGAAGATCGTCTCCGGTCTCGACATTGCCGAGCGACGCCTTCCGCAGGACGGGCGCACGCGACTCACCGTTGACGGCAGCGGCGTCGACGCCCGCGTCAGCACGCTGCCTTCAGTGCACGGCGAGAAGGTCGTCATCCGGCTCCTTGCCAGTGGCGACCACATTCCCTCAGTGACCCAACTCGGCCTTGACGAGCAGCAACTCGAGGCGCTGCTCGCCGGAACCGCGAACCCGCAAGGGCTCGTGCTCATCACCGGCCCGACAGGGTCTGGCAAGACGCACACGCTCTACTCGGTGCTCTCCCACATGGCCACCGCGGACAAGAACGTCGTCACTCTCGAAGACCCCGTCGAAATCCAGCTGCCCGGCATCACGCAGGTGCAGACGAACGACCGCGCCGGCCTGTCGTTCAGCAAGGGGCTGCGGTCGATCCTTCGACAGGACCCTGACGTTGTTCTCGTTGGTGAGGTACGTGACTCGGAAACCGCCGAGCTCGCGCTCCAGGCCTCGATGACCGGCCACCTCGTGCTGACCACGCTGCACACCAACGACGCCGTTGCTGCACTGACCCGACTAGTCGACATGGGCATCCAGCCCTTCTTGATTGCGTCGTCATTGAGCCTCGTCGTCGCGCAGCGGCTGGTCCGGCGTCCGTGTGCCGACTGCGCCGCGCCGTACACGCCGAGCGCCCGGGTGCTCACGTTGCTCGGGCTCAGCGAAGCCGACCTGGTCGACGCAACACCGATGCGCGGCCGCGGTTGCGGCCAGTGCGGCGGGACCGGTTACCGCGGCAGAACCGGAATCTTCGAAGTGCTCCCGGTGACGGCAAGCGTTCGCTCCGTACTGGCACACACACCGACCGAAGCGGCCGTCGGCGCAGCAGCACGAGCCGCGGGAATGACGACGCTGCGCGGATCAGGGCTGGCTCGCGCACGACGCGGCGAGACGACCTTCGAAGAAGTGCTCCGGGTATCCCAGGTCGACGTGACAGAGGGACACCGCTGCACCGCGTGTGACCGCGCCGTCGACGCCGACATGATTGCCTGCCCGTGGTGCGCGACAATCGTCGATCGCGGCCACTGCAGTTCGTGTGCGCGGCCACTCGAGGCCGGTTGGAAGATCTGCCCGTGGTGCCGCACGGCTGCAGTTGTCCCGGCAGCCGCCGCCGACAACAGCGTTCGGATCCCCCGCTTGCTCGTCGTCGGTGACAACGGTGCGGTGCACAGCCTGATCAGATCGGCTGTCGACGACGCCATGGACGTCGATGTCGCTGCTACCGCAGACGACGCACTCACGGCGGTCTGGGATGGCGAGTACGACGGCGTGATCGTGCAGGACAGCTTGCCCGACATCGGCGGAGTCGAGCTGCTGCGGCTGTTGCGCAGCGGGAGCAGAACCGCTGCGTTGCCGCTGATGCTCCTCACCGAACCCAATGACAGCGCAGAAGCCGCTGATGATGTGCATCACAGTGGCGTCGACGAGGTGCTATCGCTGGACGCTACGCCCGCGCAGACATTGACACAGCTGCGGCTGCTTACCGAGCGCAGCCTGCATGCCGGGGCTTGGCACAAGTCCGGCCGCGCAAAGTCCGCCAAGTCCGGCGCACCGATCGCGTCGTCCGACGAGGAAGTCGAAGTTCCAATACCGAATCGTCGCGTCCGGTCAGTCCCTGTGCTCGCCGAGCGCAGGAAGCGTCAGTCGGCCAACCTGCCCAGGAGCTGACCGAGCCGATCGAGTTCGCGCCGATTGAAGCGCTGCACGAAGTGCTCGCCGATTCCCGGCAGATGCACGTGCGATGCGGACCGCAACCGATCGACGCCCGCTCGGGTCAGCACCGCGTACATCCCGCGTGCGTCTCCTGGCACCGGCTCGCGGCGCACAAGATCGTCGCGCTCCAGCCTGTCGATCATTCGGGTAAGGCCGCTGCGCGACAGCAGGACCCTGTCCGCAAGGTCGGTCATGCGCAGCCGATGGTCCGGCGCCTCCGCCAACTGCACGAGCACGTCGTAAGAGGCGATCGGCAGGTCAGCAGCCTGCGCGAGTTCTGCTTCCAGCGTGCGGATCAACTGGGCGTGCGCACGCAGGAATGCTCGCCAGACCGCGATCTCCTCAGCGGAAGGTGACTGCTCGGCGCCGACCACGGAAGGCATCGTAGGTCCGAGTAGCATTGGTGAGTGGCAGACCAACCAGCGGATCCAGCGCTCCCGACCGACGAATCCGTCCGCGCGGCGCTCGCGACCGTCCAGGATCCCGATATTCGCCGCCCGATCACCGAGCTCGGCATGGTCGAATCGGTCGTAATTCGCGACGACGGCAAAGTGGCTGTCGGCGTGCTGCTTACGGTCTCCGGTTGCCCGCTCAAAGACAAAATCACTGCCGACGTGACCGCGGCAGTTCGCGCAGTGCCAGGTGTGACAGGTGTCGAGGTCACCCTTGGCTTTATGACCGACGAGCAGCGCAAGGCACTCCAACTGCAGCTGCGGGGCCCGGGCAAGCCGGATAAGGAAATCCCGTTCAACGATCCGAACTCGCTCACGCGAATTCTTGCTATCGCCTCGGGCAAGGGTGGCGTCGGTAAGTCGTCGATCACGGTAAACGTGGCGGCCGCGCTGGCCGCCCGAGGGCTTTCCGTTGGCCTGCTCGACGCGGACGTCTACGGCCACTCCGTGCCGCGAATGCTCGGAGTGCAAACCCGCCCCACGCAGGTCGCCGGCATGATCATGCCGCCGACAGCACACGGCGTCCGGGTTATCTCGATTGGCATGTTCGTTGAGGGCAACACGCCCGTCGCCTGGCGCGGGACGATGCTGCACCGCGCACTCAACCAGTTCCTCACCGACGTCTATTGGGGTGACCTCGACGTCCTACTCGTCGACCTGCCGCCTGGCACTGGCGACATCGCTATCTCGTTGGCGCAGTTCGTGCCTGGGTCCGAGCTCATCGTCGTGACGACACCCCAGCAGGCCGCGGCCGAAGTCGCCGAGCGCGCTGGCACCATCGCGTTGCAGACCCGGCAACGGGTGGCCGGTGTCGTCGAGAACATGGCGTGGTTGCCGTGCCCGCACTGCGGCGAGCGGGTCGACGTCTTCGGATCCGGCGGCGGGCAGACCGTCGTCGGTGCCTTGTCACACGCGTTTGGCACCGAGATTCCGTTGCTCGGCCAGATCCCGCTCGACCCGGGCTTGGTCAGCGCGGGAGATACCGGCGTGCCGTTCGTGTTGAGCCACCCGGACGCGCCCGCGTCGATCGAACTGTTCAGGATCGCCGACGCGCTAGCAATCCGCGAACGCAGCCTGGTCGGCCGGCCCCTAGGCCTCCAACCCGTCTAACTCGGTGCCCAGCAGCTACCGATTCCGCACATAAGCTGATCATTAGGGGCGGCGGTAGACGACTGAGACGGCGGTTCGCGCGCCCGGCCTCGGGACTACCGCGGAGATCGGCGCACGCAAGTCGACCGCCGGGAACGCCGACGTCGCCGCACCGACACCGGTTGGTACGGCCGCGCTGCCCGAGATTGCGCCGCTGAACCCGACGACAACACTTGCCGCAAAGCCCGCTGCGGCAACGCTCCGGGGACGTACCCGCCGTCCAGCAGGTTGGCCGGTGCGAAGCGGCCGGGACGGCGCGGTGCGGCCGAGCAACCGTCGTGACCGTGACTTGCTCAACAAACGGGGTGACTGTGCCTCAGGCGGCACGGCTTCCGAATCCGGTATTCGAAGCAACCGCGCGAGCAACGTCGGATCGAGAACAGCCGCTGGTTGCGCCTGCGCCAACTGCGCCTTCCCCCACCGCTGGTGCGCAACATCGCGTCGGCACTGGGCGCACTCGTCCAGGTGCACAACCGCGTGATCGTAGGCGTCACCGCCGAGCTCATCGTCGGCGAGCACGCCTACCAGGTTGCCTAGATGGGTCACGACGTGGCTAGCCCCGGCATCCGGCGCGCGGCGCGAGTTGGCCGTGGCGTGCTGATCCGCGGCCGCCGGCTGCGGTCGGGCGCGCGGTGCTCGAGCGCAGCGCGCAATTGAGTGCGGCCGCGGTGGATCCGGCTGCGGACCGTGCCCAGCTTGATGCCGAGCGCGTCGGCAATCTCCTCATAGGTCAGCTGCTCGATGTCGCACAACACGACCGCGGCCCGAAACTCAGGTGCCAGCGCGTCAAGCGCGCGCTGCACATCGTCGTCCCAATGGGCGTCGTCGTACGCCTGCGCGGGTGTCGGTTCACGACCGGCGAGCCGGTCGGAGGCGTCGTCGGCGAGCGCCTCGAAACGGATCCGAGCGCGCCGACGAACCATGTCGAGGAACAGGTTCGTGGTGATCCGATGCAGCCACCCCTCGAAGGTTCCGGGGGTGTACGACCCGAGCGAGCGGAACACCCGGACAAACACGTCCTGGGTAAGGTCCTCTGCGTCGTGAGCATTGCCGGTCAAGCGGTAGGCAAGCCGGTACACACGGGCACCATGCGTGCGCACCACGTCGTCCCAGCTCGGCGCGGCCCAATCCGGGTCGTGGGTCGGCTCGGACTGCGGACCATCATGGACAAGTAAGGCGGAATCTGTCATCGGGGGGACACCTCCGATGACAGACTGCACTGCGATCCTGAAGGAATGCTGATCGCTGTCACATGACCTCCTGAGAAGTGAACGGCGCTGCCCCGGATCGGGTTCCCCGAGGATCCGCTGATCCGGTTCCCGGGTTGCTCGCCATCGAGTGCGACTACGCTGCGCTGAAGATCCACAGCACCCGCACGACGACTCGGCACGACGACTGCGACAAACACCCGGGAGGCTGCCATCACCGGTCTGCAATCCACGTGGGATTACACCGAGGCCTATATCGGCCAGGACGACGTCTTGACAGCGGCGGCCGCCCGCGGCGTCGAGGTCGGCGCGACGCCCATCATGCCAGGCGGCGGAGCTGCGCTCCGCTTTCTCGCGGCGTTGCTCGACGCCCGCTCCGTCGTCGAAATCGGCACCGGCTGCGGCGTCTCGGGAGTCTGGCTGCTGCGCGGCATGAACCCCGAGGGCGTGCTCACCTCAATCGACCTCGAGGCCGAGAACCAACGGCTAGCTAAGCAGGCCTACGCGGACGCCGGATTTGCGACGGCCCGTACGCGGCTGATCTCGGGTGCGGCGCTCGATGTCCTGCCGCGCCTCACCGACGGCGCCTACGACCTCGTCTTCTGCGACGGCGAGAAGAAGGAGTACGGCGACTACTTGCGCGAAGCGCTGCGGTTGCTACGGGTCGGCGGCGTGGTCGCGTTCGACAATGCGACGTGGCACCACCGGGTAGCCGATCCTGCGCAGCGCGACCCGGCCACCATCACGATCCGCGACTTGGGCAAGCAGTTGCGCGAAGAGCCTGGCCTGGTGCCCACACTCTTACCCGTGGGTGATGGGCTGCTCCTGGCCGTGAAGCGCGAGGCATGAGCTTGCGAACGCCCGGCGTGCACACCGCCCGTGTCACAGCGGTCAAACGAGAGAGCTAGCGCAGGCCGCGTAGCGGATCCGGTGCGCACAGCCAGTGCAGCAACAGCCGGACGCCAAAACCTGTCGGGCCTTTGGTGGCTTCATGTTCGTCCGCCTCGGCCCGACCGACGCCGGCGATGTCGAGATGCGCCCACCGTCGCCGTCCAACGAACTCACGCAGGAACAGTGCCGCGATGATCGAGCCGCCACTGAACGCCCGGCCACCGTCAATCGCCACATTCGACATGTCGGCGACCGACGACTCGAGAGCCGCGGCGTAGTCATCGACGAACGGCATGCGCCAGACAGCCTCGCCGCTGTCGCTGCCGGCAGCGGTGAGGACCGCGGCCAGCTTGTCGTCCTCGGTGAACATCCCCGCGTGGCGCTTGCCGAGGCCGCTCGCGATCGCGCCGGTCAACGTCGCGAGATCGACGATGACGTCGGGGTCGAGTTCGGCGTCCGCATAAGCGAGTGCGTCGGCGAGAACCAACCGGCCCTCGGCGTCGGTGT
>DASRZB010000292.1:0-3160 GCA_035653855.1 Acidothermaceae bacterium
GACTGTGCCGACAGCGTGCGCCGAGATGCCGACCGCGATGCCCATTAACCCGCGACCGTCAAAGTGATCGCACTGGTGAACGTGACGTTGGCGCCAGAGGGGATCGAGCCCGACAGGCCAGAGGTCGCACCACCAGTGAGGTACGTGCCAGCAGTTGCCGCCGTCCAGAGCGAGAAGTAGGGAATGCCACCTGACTCGGTAACGAGCATGGCGAACGTCTGCGTATCGCTGGACACAACCACGCCACTGGACGCCGCTGCCCACGTCACCGCAGGACGCGTGCCGGTATAAGCGGTCCCACCGACCAGCTCGTTCGCGCCCGTCGTACCGGGGCTCGCGGAGTTGATGCCCATATACAGGCCGGTCGTGGTGATGTTGCCGAGCATCGCGTTGGCGGACGTGGCCGACAGGTACGTCAGCGTCATCATCGCCTGTAGCTCTTCGGCAACCGCGGCAATCTCGGCAATGCTCGCGTCGTAGAACTTGCGGCGAGGAGACGGTGCGTTGAATCGCGCAACCTGCAATCCGGGGGTGACGATCTCACCCTTTGCGTGTCCGATGATGTGTGCCACGATGGGTCCTTTCAATGAAAAGGCGCCTCCCGGCCGGGTTGCGCCAACGTATTGGGTACGATCGGCCGGGAAATCAGAGCCCCGGATGCTCCGCTATGGGGGCGCGAAAAGACCCGACGCCAAACGACGCCGGGCCTATTCGGTTGTTGCGTAGGTGTGCTGCTAGAGCTTGGACTTCAGGAACTTGAGGAAGGTGGCCGCGGCGTTCACCACGACAACCGTGACGGCCGCACGGAGCTTGCTGATGTCCGTGACAGCGACGGCCCAAATGGCGCCGCCGTTAGCGACCGCGTGGAGGAACCACTTCTCGGCGAACGCCCTGCCCTCGGCAAGAAGGGACTGGATCTCAGACCAGATGCCCGAAGGCGACGGGGAAGCTGCCATTTGATGCTCCTTTGTTAGGGGGTGCGCTTTACGCGCTCTTTGGTGACGAGACGCGGGTAGTACCGCACCACGTCGCGGACGGAGATACCGAGGATGGCCGCGTACAGTTCAGACGGGACTTCCTCATAGATGTCAGCCCAGTCGTGCAACCAACCGCCGTAGCGAAGTGCCTCACCAGCAATGGCGGAGCAGATCCACGTACGGTCGGTACGGAGGCTCGGAATGGGCAACCATGCGGGCGTAAGGATGTGCACGACCACGCTGGCGATACTCAGCCATCCGTACCGCTGGCCCACCTGCGAACGGGCGAACTCCAACACTTTGGCGGGGTCGCATCCCTTCGGCAGCGGAACGATCTCGTACGAACCACCGGGAGCGACGGTCGAGAGTGGCTTGTCGTCGGTGACGCCGTGGGCTTCGGCCTGAATGATGAGCGGGTCCGGTCCGTCGCCGGCAACGATGAACGCATGTGACCAGAAATCGCCGGACCGGAACCGTAGGCGCTCGCCAAGACGGATGGCCCAAGGGATGATCCCCTTGCCGTGAGCGAACCCGATGGCGCCGGGATATGGCGCGGTGGGAATCTTGCGGGGTGCCATGTCAGGCGGCGGTGACGCCATGCAGCGCCTTGATGTCCTTGGCGAGCTGCTTGACGTTGACGCCGTTGAAGATCCCCTTTGGCGCCTTCATCTGCTCGGGCGTAAAGATGACCCACGCCTCTTCACGACACGCCTGCCACCATTCCCAGGTAAACCGCTGGACTGCGCCCCACGTGATCGCCTCGCCGTAACGGGTATTGCGGGCAAGGACGGGCACGCAGTGACCACCGGCCCAGTCGGTCGCGGTGGACGACCATGCCTCGCCGTTCTGGAACTCTTGCATCGCCTCGTTGCTGATGAGCACGCCGGTGTAGAGCCCACCAAACACGTGCAGCGCGGATGCGAACTCAGAGCCACCGAGGGAGACCTGAGCAAACCCGCCGATCTTGGGGAGCCCGGCGAGATCGTGAGTCAGCCAGAACTGGAGCACCGACGCCAGATCGACGCCAACGTCCTGTCCGTGGTTGTAGTCGAGGTATGCCTGAGCGACAGCGTTCTGTACCGCGGCGTCCTGCGGGAGTGCGGCTTCCTTGGCCGTCCAGGCGTTCGCCATGTCGTAGTGGTACCGACCAGCAAAGCCACAATCACCCAGGGTGTCGTTGCCGAACATCCCCCAATCGGTGCGACCCGAGGTGAAGTCGTCCGCGGCCGGATGCAGCGGAAGGGGGTCGGCCAGGTAATCGCTCAGGGGCAGATAGTCAACGGGCGCCGAACGACCGCGGATACGACCGAGCTTGCCGGCGACACGCTTGGGGGCTGGCTTGCGGTGGAAGAGCGACACGGGCATCCCTTTCAACAACTGGACTCTGTACGCCGGTTAACGGAAGTTCCTATAACTCCTATAGTTCCGTCTACGGCTTTCTAAGAACGCGGTTAGACTTCGTTGTGCCAATACCGTCACATCGTGCGATTTCGTTCGGATGTGTCGGTACGGGCACAAACATGGCGATCGACCGCATGCGCTACCAGCTCTGGCAACTTCCCGAACGGAATGGCCACCTCGTCGCCGTTGTAGAGCAAGGTCGCCACGCCGCACTTATCGCACCGGGCGAAAAGCTGCATTGAGTTTCAGGGGCGGTTGAGCCAGGTACTCGGCTTCGCTGGCAGGGAACTCGGGCCAGTCCCCGCACAACCCGCAACGACCGACTCGGTAGCCCATGACTAGCTTGTGCACGCGACAACAGCGGGCGTAGTAGAGCAGGTACGTCATGGTCCGCAGCACCCGCAGCAGCCGTGGATGTCAAACCCCTTGATCCCGCAATGCTCAAAGAAGGCGAGACTGTCGGGGTCGGGGTGGCCGATGCCGTGCGGACAGGTCCGTTCGACTAGTCCCGTCTCCCGTAGGTGCCGTGGGAGATGCGACATGCTGTGCTTGCTTGGACGGTGCACGACGCACGGGTTGCCGCGACAGGCACTCTCGGCATGAACATGAGACCAGACTTCGCCGCCGATGGGATCGACCCAAGCGCCCGGGCCGATGTAGGTCATACGGCGGGGATTGGTCACGCGGCGCCAGTCCCGAGCACGGCGAGATCAGACCACCCACGCTGGTCGTGCTGGCCCACAAGGAACGTCATCGTGCCGGCTGTAGCCCAGTTGCCTGAC
>DASRZB010000293.1:0-2660 GCA_035653855.1 Acidothermaceae bacterium
TCTCGCCGCGATCCTTCTGCGCGAGGCAGCCGCCGACGGCGATCTGCATACCAGGCTTCAGCAGCTTCGACGAATAGAGCTGACCGAGATTGCCGTACAGCTTGTTGTCGGCGTTCTCACGCACCGCACACGTGTTGAACACGACAACGTCCGCCAGCTCATCGGCGTCCGCCTTGATGTAGCCGGAAACCTCGAGCAGACCCGCCAGCCGCTCCGAATCGTGCACGTTCATCTGGCAGCCGTAGGTACGCACCTGATAGGTGCGCGGCGGCTGCTGCTGGGACGTGGACACCTGATCAGGGTACGCAGGGTGTCCCCCGAACCGGTCACTGATTCGACCGCCCTGCCAGAATGAGCGGGTGAGCGACACAGCGCAGATCCTTCCCTACGGCTCCTGGCCCTCGCCCATTTCTGCCGCGGACGTCGCCAAGAGTGCCGTCCGGCTCGGCTTCCCCGTCCTCCTGGGCGACGCGGACCCCGACGTCTGGTGGCTCGAGGGCCGACCGGCGGAGGGCGGCCGACAGGTCATCGTGTCGGGCGAACGCGGCGACTTGTTGCCCGCGCCGTGGAACGCGCGCACCCGAGTGCACGAGTACGGCGGCTTGAGCTACCTGCCGCTCAGCGACGGCCTGGTGTTTGTTGAATGGTCGGATCAACGCATCTATCGCCTCGAGAGTGGCGGCTCGCAGCCGCGGCCGTTGACACCACTGCCGGCCTATCCGGCCGCCTTGCGCTACGCCGACCCGGTGCTCTCACCCGATGGCTGCGAAGTGTGGTGCGTGCGCGAGGAACACACCAACCCATCGTCACCCACTGAAGGAATTACCCGCGCGATCGTCGGCATCCCGCTCGACGGATCGGCTGCGGAAGACGCGACCGTGGTACGCGTCATCGTGTCGGGCAGCCAGTTTCTTGCGTTCCCCACTCCTTCACCGGACGGCGGGAAGCTGGCGTGGGTCGCGTGGGACCACCCGCACATGCCATGGGACACGACCGAACTGCGCGTCGGCGAGCTCACCGATGGGGTGGTGCGGTCGTGGCGCACTGTCTTAGGCGGCCGACACGAATCCGTCCTTGAACCGGCTTGGGCCGACGCGGATCACATCTGCGCGATTAGCGACCGCTCGGGCTGGTGGAACCCGTACCTCGTCGCCACCGCCGGCGCGGCGCAGCCCCAGGCGCTGGCACCGCGCGACGAAGAGTTCGCCGGCCCGCTGTGGCAACTCGGCTTCCGCCACTACGGCGTACTCGACAACGGCAAGTTGGTCGTGCTCCATGGCGACGCCGACGAAAAGCTCGGCATCCTCGATCCCGCGACCGGTGCGATCGACGACTTCGAGTTGCCGTTCACCCACTGGCAACCGGCGATCTCGCACCGAGGTCGCTACTTGGCAGGTGTCGCTGGCAGCCCAGTGGTGCCAAACGCCGTTGTGCGGGTCGACCTACAGACCGGCGAGCACGTGGTTTTGCGATGGGCGGCCGACGACTTGCCTGCAGACAGCTACCTGCCACGCCCCTACACGGCGACCTTCGAGGGTCCCGGCGGCCGCGATGTTCACGCGCATGTCTTCGCGCCACGTAACCCGGATGCGCAGGCGCCGGCAGGTGAGCTGCCGCCCTTCATCGTGTTCGTGCACGGCGGTCCGACGTCGTCCTCGCCGCCGCTGCTCAATCTCGAGCATGCCTATTTCACCAGTCGTGGCATCGGTGTGATCGACGTCGACTACGGCGGCTCGTCCGGATACGGCCGGGAGTATCGCGAGCGGTTGCGGGGCCAGTGGGGCATCGTCGACGTCGAGGATTGCGTGGCCGCCGCACAGGCGCTCGCGAAGGCCGGCGAGGCGGACGGCGAGCGGCTGGCCATTCGCGGCGGCAGCGCCGGGGGTTGGACGACCCTAGCTGCACTCACCAGCACCAATGCCTTCGCTGCGGGCACCTCGTATTTCGGTGTCGCCGAACTGCTTCGTTTCGCGAAAGACACTCACGACTTCGAGTCGCGCTATCTCGACGGCCTAGTCGGGCCGCTGCCCGAAGCGCACGACCTCTACGTCGAGCGCGCGCCGCTGTCACACGTCGACGACGTCTCGTGTCCGGTGCTATTGCTCCAAGGTCTCGACGATCAGATCGTGCCGCCTTCGCAGGCCGAGCTGTTCCGCGATGCCTTGGTGGCAAAGGGAATTCGCCACGCCTACCTCGCGTTCGAGGGCGAGCAGCACGGCTTCCGTAAGGCCGAGAACGTCATCACGAGCCTCGAAGCCGAGGTGTCGTTCTACGGACAGGTGTTTGGCTTCAGTCCGCCTGGGATTGCGGTGCTCGAGTTGTCATGACGCCCTCGGATCGGCGTCCCGGCGTCTACGCGTCACGCAACTGCAAGACGAGCGCGCCAAGAAGGAGCGCGCCCCCAGCCCACAGCCCGAGGACGCCAAGCCCAGCCCACGGGCTGAGGGGCAGGCTGTGGACGTCGACCGTCGTTTGAATCCCCAGTCCGGCGTTCATCGGTGCGATCTGTTCGAGGTGCCGGTGCCAGTGCGGGTTGCTGACCATGACCAGAGCGATCGGAAATGCGAACAGCAGCCCGAGCACAACCCCGATGCCCGCCGCGGAATTGCGCACCGCGGTCGAAATTCCTAGGCTGAGCAGCGCAATGAGCACCAGATAGA
>DASRZB010000294.1:0-4292 GCA_035653855.1 Acidothermaceae bacterium
GACCTCGCCATCGTCGCCGTCTTCTCCGTCGGAATCTCCGAGCGACTCCGCCGACCCGACACTCGCGAAATCGGCTGAGGTGGGGGCGTCCTGCGTTGGCTGCACAGTGCGTTCTACGCGCTTGATGATGGTCGTGGCTCGACCCAGATCCGGCCCGACCGCCATCGCATCGATGTCGACCGACTGCCGCTTGTCGCCGTCCTTGGTCTCGTACGGCCGCACGGACAACCGGCCGATCACAATGACGGACGTCCCCTTCTTCAGCGACATGTACACGTTCTCGGCAAGCGCGCGCCAGCACGTGACGTTGGTGAAAAGAGTGTCGCCGTCCTTCCACTCCCCGGTTCCGCGGTCGAATCGGCGCGGGGTCGACGCGAGGCGAAACGACGCGACCGCCTGCCCGTCCTTGGTCTCAGCCAGCCGTGGTTCGGCGACGAGGTTGCCGACCACGGTGACTTGCGTGTCGAACATGGTTTCTCCTTCCGGGTGCGGCTGCATGCCGCATGTAAGGAGAGTGGCGGCCGGGCTGGGTCGAAGTCGGGCCGCAGCTACCCGCTGTGGACGGCGGCAGCGCCGCGTCGACCTGTGGATATCCAAGTGCGTGGCGTAGCCTTTGCACCGCCGTGAATAGGTGAGCGCCCGTAGCTCAGACGGATAGAGCACCTGCCTTCTAAGCAGGACGTCGCAGGTTCGAATCCTGCCGGGCGCGCAAATTCGTTTACTTGCTCGTGTCCCTGAACCGCGGCGAGATCGGTCAGGTTCCGTCTGCCCGACCGCTACGAACTCACGGCCTCGCTGCGCTTCGGAAGCTTCCAGTTCGGTCGGGGGAAGTGGCACGTATACCCGTTCGGGTACTTCACCAGGTAGTCCTGGTGCTCCGGCTCGGCCTCCCAGAACGGCCCGACGGGCTCGACCTCGGTGACGACGTCGCCCGGCCAAAGGGCCGACGCGTTGACGTCGGCGATGGTGTCGAGTGCGACCCGCTTCTGCTCGTCGTCCGTGTAAAAGATCGCGGAGCGGTAGCTTGCACCAACGTCGTTGCCCTGACGATTGCGCGTCGTCGGGTCGTGAACCTGGAAGAAGAACTCGAGGATGTCGCGGTACGAAGTCACGCTGGGATCGAAGATGATCTCGACCGCCTCTGCGTGCGACCCGTGGTTGCGGTAAGTCGCGTTCGGCACGTCGCCACCGGAGTATCCGACTCGCGTCGAGATCACGCCTGGTTGCCGGCGAATGAGATCCTGTACTCCCCAAAAACAGCCGCCCGCAAGGACTGCCCGCTCCGTCGTCTCAGCCATCGCGACTCTCCATCCGTCAGCATCAATACGTTGCGACTACGCAACCAACTTTAACCGCCGAAGCTTCCCGCGAGTTCCTCGCACGGTCCGGCGAACGACCCTGGCGGTCAGTGGCGCTCGGCCAGGGCGGCGTCCTGAGCATCGACGACCGCGATCGCCGCGATGTTGACGATGTCGGTGACCTCGGCACCTCGGCTGAGCACATGAACCGGCTTGGCCATGCCGACAAGAATCGGGCCGATCGCGACCGCTCGGCCGAGGTGTTGCAACAGCTTGTAGGCAACGTTCGCGGCCTCCAGGCTCGGGAAAACCAGGACGTTCGCTTCGCCCTTGAGGGTGGAGAACGGGTAGTCGTCGCCCCGGAGTTGAGGCGACAGCGCGACGTCGGCCATGAGCTCGCCGTCGACCATCAGATCCGGACGGCGCTGCTTCACCAGTGCCGTCGCGGCGGCCATCTTCGCCGACCTCGGATGACGCGTCGATCCGAAGTTGGAGAAGGAGAGCAACGCCACCCGAGGCTCAAGCCCGAACGCTCGTGCGCGGTCTGCCGCCATCACCGCAATGTCGGCGAGCTCTTCCGCGGACGGGTCGAAATTCACCGTCGGGTCGGTGAGAACGACCGCGCGGCCATCCTCACTAATCATGAGATATAGACCGGCGGCACGAGACACTCCCGCAGCCGTGCCAATCACCTCGAGGGCGGGCCGGATGACGTCGGGATAGTGGTAGGTGAGGCCGGAAACAAACCCATCGGCGTCCCCCATCTCGACCATCATCGCGCCGAAGTAATTCGGCTGGAGAAGCAACACCTCAGCCTCACGCCGCGTGATGCCCTTGCGTTGCCGCTTCGCGTGCAGCGCCTCTGCGTAGCGATCGATGTCCCCAAAGCGCGACGGATCGATGATCTGGATCGACACGCTGACGCGCGCCTCCTCCATCGTCGCCCGAATCACGTCGTCGCGGCCGAGCAGGATGGGGATGCCAATCCCGTCCTCGACGAGCCGGGCGGCCGCGCGGATGATCTTGCGCTCTTCTCCTTCGGAGAACACGATTCGCTTCGGGCCGGTCTGCGCCTTCCGGGTGACCACGCTCATCACTTCACGTCCGCGCGTCAAACGGTTGGCGAGCGCGTCGGTGTAGGTCTGCACGTCGATGCGCACTCGAGCCACACCCGACTCCATGGCGGCAGCAACCACGGCCGGCGCGACGCGCAATGGAACCCTGGGATCTAGCGGCTTGGGAATGAGGTACTCCGGTCCGAACCGCAGACTGTCGATGCCATAGGCGCGCAGCACAGCGTCGGGCACATCCTCCTTCGCAAGCTCGGCGAGCGCCCTCGCAGCCGCGACCTTCATGCCGTCGTCGATCGCGGTGGCACGAACATCGAGCGCACCCCGAAAGATGAACGGGAAGCCCAAGACGTTGTTCACCTGGTTGGGATAGTCCGAGCGTCCGGTCGCCATGATGACGTCGCTGCGTGCAGCTTTGGCGTCGGGATAGGTGATCTCCGGATCAGGATTGGCTAGGGCGAACACGATGGGCCGATCGGCCATCGACTGCACCATTTCCTTGGTAACAGTCCCGGCAACAGATACTCCGAGAAACACGTCAGCCGACGCAGCCGCTTCGGCAAGTGTTCGCGCGGACGTACTCGATGCGAATCGCTCCTTGTAGCGGTTCATGCCGTCAGTACGACCGTGAAAGACGACGCCCTTTGTGTCGCAGAGCACGATGTTCTCTCTGCGCATGCCGAGTGCAACGAAGAATTCGCAGCAGGCGATCGCCGCAGCGCCTGCGCCGTTGCACACCATTCTGACGTCGGCAATGTTCTTCGCCGCCAACTCGAGTGCATTCAGCAACGCCGCGCCGCTGATGATCGCCGTCCCGTGCTGGTCGTCGTGAAAGACCGGGATGTCCATCGTCGCGCGCAGCCGTTCTTCGATCTCAAAGCATTGTGGCGCGCTGATGTCTTCGAGGTTGATGCCGCCGAACGTCGGCTCCAACGCCTTGACCACCCGGCAGAAATCGTCAGTGTCGGTAGCGTCGACCTCGATATCGAAGACGTCGACATCGGCAAAACGCTTGAACAGCAGCGCTTTGCCCTCCATGACCGGCTTACTGGCGAGCGGCCCGACGTTACCGAGCCCTAACACGGCGGTTCCGTTGGTCACGACCGCAACGAGATTTCCCCGCGCCGTATAGCGAAAGGCAGCCAGCGGATCGAGCGCGATGTCTTGAACCGGGACGGCAACCCCGGGCGTGTAGGCCAGCGCAAGGTCGTGCTGCGTCGCGCATGGCTTCGTGATCGCGATCTCGATCTTTCCGGGGCGTCCCAAACTGTGGTACTCCCGGGCTTCGTCTTCCAGCATGCGCGTATCCGTTCGCAGTTGCGCTCTTTGCCGCCCACGCTAGCCCCCTCTACCATCCAGGAACACAGCACACCGAGGAACGGAGGCGACCGATGCAGGCTTCGGTGGGCTACCTCGTTATCGACGCGACCGACCCCGAGCGGCTCACGACGTTTTGGTGCGCAATGCTCGACGTCGAGGTTGACAGCACCATTGGAGACGGGCAGTTCGTCGTGCTCTCACCGACCAAGGACGGCCTGACCGTCGGATTCCAAAAGGTGCCGGAGCGCAAGACGACCAAGAACAGGGTGCATCTGGATCTGGTCGTCGACAATCTGGACGCCGCCACTGCGGAAATCGAATCGCTCGGCGGTCGCTGGCTTGAGCCCGGCACCACCCGCGACCTCGAGGGCTTTCAGTGGCGCATCATGGCCGACCCCGAGGGCAACGAGTTCGACATCGACCTACTGCCGCCCGACTGAGGGCCAGCCGGTAAGGGTCAGCCCCTGATCGCCGTAACTGCGCTCAAGACACCGAGTGCCGCCAGGATCACGCCGGTGATCCGGCGAACCAACGCCAGCGGCACTCGCTGGACGAGTCTCGACCCGGCCACGGCGCCGATGGCCACGACCGTCCAGAGGCCGAG
>DASRZB010000295.1:0-9103 GCA_035653855.1 Acidothermaceae bacterium
GCCATGCTCGCGCAACATCGCGCCCCGCTCGGCCGGATCGAGCAGGTACCACTCGTTGGTCCGGTTGTACGGATAGACGCAGACGTAGGCCTTCGCCTCCATTCCGGCGAGGAACGCCGGAATATGCGCCTTGTTGAACTCCGCGTCACGATGGACGCCGATCACTGACCACACGGGATCACTGGCCCGACCCAGTCGGGTGCGGAGGAATCGCAGGTACGCATCCTGCAGATCCTCGGAGTTCGGCGCGATCCACCAGATGAGGTAGTCGGCGTCGTGGCGGAACCCACTGACGCTGTAGAACCCGCGTGTGACGACACCCTTGCCGGCCAACTCCGCCAACAGGTCGTCGACCTCCGCGGCGGCCAGGTCGCGGCCCGAATCGGGTAGCGCCCCGGCGCCTCGCTGCGAGCGGAAGACCGCGTACATCGTGTACGCGGTCAACGGCGCGTCAACCGCCGGCGCCACGCCGTCACTTGCCGGCTCCACATTGCTCATGACGCCCATTCTCCCTCGCTGAATACTTTGGCGAGGACCTGGGTAGCCGCCGCCGTCCCGCTGCCGATGCATGCAGGGATCCCGACGCCGTCGAACGCCGCCCCGCAGGCGACCAAACCAGGCATACCGGCGAGCGCTGCCTTGATGCGGGCGACCCGGTCAAGGTGGCCGACGCTGTACTGCGGCAGCGCACCGCCCCAGCGCGTGACGACTGCGTCGCGGGGTACGCCTCGAACGCCGACCGCCGCGGCGAGATCGCGCACCGCACCCGCGACCAACTCGTCGTCGGATCGCTGCAGGTCGCCGACATCGCCGTAGCGCCCGATGGAACAGCGCACCAAGACACCGTCCGCGTCGTCGTACCAGCCCCACTTCTGGGTGGAAAACGTCGCGGCCTTGATGAGCCGACCGTCAACAGCCGGAACCAGGAATCCGCTGCCAGTTAAGGGTTTTCCGAACGCTGTTGCTGAAAATGCCAGCGTGACAATCGCCATACTCGCGTAGTCGATCGCCGCGAGATCTTGGGCCGCCGACGGCGCCGTTGCGGCCAGGAGCCGACCGGCCGGCGTTGCGGGTATCGCCAGCACCACGGCGTCCGCGCTGATTGTTTCCGGGTTTGCAGCCGAGCCGGTCACCAACGCCCAGCCTGCGGGCAGCCGCATGAGCTCACGCACCGTCGTATCGAGCACGATGTCCACACCAGCAGCCGCCAAGGAATCGGTTAGGGCTTCGGCGAGCTGCCCGACTCCCCCGGCAAGCCCGGCAAATACCGGTCCGGCCTGCGGTTGCGTGGGGCGCGACCGCAACGCGTGGAACAACGATCGCTGAGCGGCCACTGCGGCGACCTGCGGCAATGTCGCTCGAAGGGACAACTCGTCGGCGCGCCCGGCATAGACGCCGCCCAACAGCGGCTCAACCAGGCGGTCGACGACCTGGTGCCCCATCCGGGCACCGATGTACGAGGCTACCGAAGTGTCATCGCCGATAGCCGTCGGAGGCAGTGTGAGGTCAACCGAGGCCCGCGCGACGCCAGCGCGCGATACAACGCGGGACTGCGCTAGCGAGCGCAGGCTGACCGGCACCCCCATCACGTGGTCGGCGGGCAACCGCCGCAGCTGTCCGCGCGTCCAGATCGCCGCCTGCGTCGTGGTCGGCGGAATCGGGTCGAGCCGCAGCGACTCCATGAGAGCCACGCCCTCGGGACGGCGAGCAAGCACCGCCTCAGCACCGAGATCGGTCTCGACTCCGGCAACCTCACCGCGCAGCAGCTTGCCGCCCGTTCGCGGCGATCCCTCGAGCACAGTAACCCGGACCCGACCGTCGAGCGACAGCACACGAGCCGCTGCCAGGCCGGAAATCCCGGCCCCCACCACCACGACGTGCGGCCGCGGAGCCGCGTCGCCGGTCGGTCCTGGGGCATCTGACGGGAAAACGCTCACCCGGTCACGATCGCAGACCGTGGCCCGATCGTGATCAACGGGCGGGAACCCCGCGGGCACACGGGCGATCTCATCGCTACCGGAACTAACCCGGCCATCGGGAGGACGCCATGCACCAGTTCAAGGGTTCGCGAGTCATGACCGTCGTCGGCGTTATGGCGGTGCTTACCGTTCTCGCCGCCGGTTGTTCAAGCTCAGAAAAGAAGTCGGCCGCGGCTGCGAGCTCGGCGCCCGC
Organism: Acidothermaceae bacterium; assembly: GCA_035653855.1. GTDB lineage: Bacteria > Actinomycetota > Actinomycetes > Acidothermales > Acidothermaceae > PALSA-607. The sequence continues at coordinate 2,173 of DASRZB010000295.1, forward strand.
GGCTGCCACGACCGCAGCGAGCAGCGGGAACCTGGGCGACGTCGCCGCCGCGCCGGCGCCAGCGGCTAATAGCGAAGCCGCACCGGCTGCAGCCGCTTCTGCACCGGCAGCCCCTGCCAGCGCTCCCGCTGCAGCCGGGGGCGGCTCTGGGCAGAACGTGTCGCAGCCGCTGCTTACCGGTCGGCAGGTCATTTTCACCGCCGACATCACCGTGCAGACCAAAGACATCAAGACAGCGGTCGACCAGCTCACCCAGCTCGCGAACGGCCGGGGCGGCGTCGTTTTCGGCGAGCAGGTCAGCCTGGCGTCGAAAGACCCCAACAACCCGGGCGCCGCGAGCGCGACCGTCACGTTGAAGGTGCCGCCGGACACGCTCAACCAGGGCATTCTCGATCAGATCGGCCGGCTCGGCACCGAACTCAGCCGGAACGAGACGGCGAGCGACATCACCGCACAAGTTGTTGACGTCAACTCGCGCGAGGTGGCGGCGCAGGACAGCCTCACCAGACTTCGTCAGTTGTTCCAGCACGCCGGCAACGTCGCCGACCTCGCGACCGTCGAGAACGAGATCGCCCAGCGCGAGGCCGACCTCGAGTCGCTCGAAGCGCAGCAACGCACGTTTGCGGCGCAGACCGCGCAGGCCACCATCACGGTGAACCTGGTGGCCACGCCGAAGGTCGCGCCCCTCGTGGCGCCGGTCAAGAAGGCGCACGTCGTCGGATTCGTCCGCGGCTTGCGCGCCGGCTGGCACGCATTCACCCGCACCGTGACCGGCATCACCACCGCCGTCGGCGCATTGCTGCCGTTCCTCGTCGTCCTGCTGGTCTTGGGTCTTGTCGCACTCATCGTGCGGCGTCGACTGATGACACCGCCGTCAGACGATGCGACTCATGCGCCGAGTGCGGGCCCGGCAGCTTGATGAACGAATTCGACTAGCCGTGACAACACGTCGGGGTCGGTCGTCGGCAGCACACCGTGCCCGAGGTTGAAGATGTGACCGCGCGCGGCTCGGCCGCGCGCGATGACATCGGCCGCGGTCTGCTCGATGACCCCCCACGGCGCGAAAACCACTGCAGGATCGAGATTTCCCTGCACCACGCGGTCACCTACGCGTTGCGCGGCAACATCGAGCGGTACCCGCCAATCAACCCCGACGACGTCGGCACCCGCTTCACCCATCAGTGCAAGTAGCTCACCGGTGCCGACGCCGAAATGAATCCGCGGCACGGGTAGGTCGGCGAGTTCAGCAAGGACGCGTGCACTGTGCGGCAACACGTATCTGGCGTAGTCGGCTGGCGACAAGATGCCGGCCCATGAATCAAACAGCTGCACGGCACGAGCTCCCGCGCCGACCTGAACCCGCAGGAAGCCAACAGCGATTGTCGCGAGTCGGTCCAGCAATTGGTGCCACAACGCGGGCTGTGAGTACATCAACGCTTTGGTCTTGAGGTGCTCACGCGATGGGCCGCCTTCTACGAGATAGCTGGCCAGCGTGAACGGTGCTCCGGCGAAGCCGATGAGCGGTGTCGCGCCAAGCTCAGCCACCACCAATCGCACTGCGGTGTCGAGGAAACCGACATCAGCAGGCTCAAGTGGGCGCAGCACATCGACGTCCGCGCTGCTTGTGAAAGGCGACGCGACGACCGGACCGACACCGGGAACGATGTCGAGGTCGACGCCGATCGCTTTCAACGGGACGACGATGTCGCTGAAGATGATCGCCGCATCGACGCCGTAGCGACGGACCGGCTGCACGGTGATCTCGGCAATCAACTCCGGCGTCGTGCACGCCTGCAGCATCGGGACGCCCTCGCGAAGTGCGCGATATTCAGGCAACGCGCGACCCGCTTGCCGCATGAACCAGACGGGCGGATGCGGCACCGGCTCGCCACGGCACGCACGAAGGAAGACGCTGTCGAGCAGCGCATCGGAGGTCACCGGACCCATGCTCCCATTACCCGGCGAGCAGCACGACTGCACCCATTAGCTGGCTGCAAGCAGCACGACTCCGCACATCGCCAGCCCCACGCCGATGTCTTGAATGCGCCGCATGCGCTCGCCCTCGATGAACCGCGCCAGCAACACCGTGACCGCCGGATACAGCGAAGCGAGGACGGCGGTCACGCTGACCAGCCCGTGGCGGCTCGCGTATCCGTAGAGGCCGTTCGCGCCCAAGTCGGTCCAGCCCACGATGGCGATCAGCGGGACCTCGCGTCGACGCATGCCTCCGTAGCGCGGCTCGGCGGGCGCGAGGCCTCTGCGCCGCGCGAGATAGCCGATCCCGAGTAACGCGACAATCGACACGCTGGTCACGCGCATCGTGAGCAGCGTCATCACCACGTTGCGCCTGGACGCCCTCTCGATCAGCACAAAGACGAACCCAAAACCGATTGCCGCGACCAGCGCGAGCACGAGGGGCCGCGTGCCGCCGCCGTCCGGGCCGCCGCGCCCGGAGATCTCTGGTCCACTCGCGAGAATGACGCCGCCGACCGCCGCGGCGATCCCGGCGATCTGGAGGCCAGACGGGGATTCCCCCGAGGCGAGCCCGACGATGACCGGCACCACCGCGCCGGTGCCCGCGATCGGCGCGACGATCCCCATCGTGCCCGTCGATAGCGCGCTATAGAAGGCGACCAACGAGACGAGTCCGACCGCACCTGCGGCCACAGCCCAAGGCAAATATCCAATCGGGACGCCGAAACTGTGCGTCGCGGTGGCGACGACCACCATCGTCAGGGCAGCGATGACGTGCGCGAGCGCGACCACGATCAACGGGCGCACCCTGCGGCTCACGACGCCGCCCATGAAGTCGGAGGTGCCCCAGACGAGGCTCGCGAGAAGCGCAAGCAGGGCCGTCACCACCCCGAGGCTACGGGAGCAGGCCCACCCGACGGCCGGTCGGCGCGCCGTCTCCCAGGCCGGTCCATTCCCACCTACGCTGCCAGTGTGGTTGCCAGAGATCCGCAGAGCGTTCTGCCCGCAGGCTTTGCGGAGGCGGTCGCCAGCCTGCATCCGGTGCGGCTGCGCGCGGAGATCAGGTTGTCCGAGGCACCTGCCCCGCAGCGACTTGCGCCGTTCGCGGTCGCGCTGACGGCCGACGTCACCGGCGCGAACGGTGACGAGGAAGCCGCGACCGGCCGTTTCGTCGTCCTGCACGATCCGGCCGGCCAGGAAGCCTGGCAAGGATCGACCCGGATCGTCGCCTACGTACGCGCTGAACTCGAGCCGGAGATGGCCAGCGACCCGTTCCTCGCCGATGTCGCCTGGACCTGGCTCACTGAAGGCCTGTCCCGGCGGCTCCCCGAGCGCGGTTATCGGGCGCTGGGCGGCACGGTGACGCGCGTGACATCGGACTGCTACGGGACGATGGCCGGTCGGCCGCTGGTCGCGCAGGTCGAGTTGCGCGTGTCGTGGACGCCCGACACCGACGGTCTCGGACCGCATCTCGAGGCGTGGGCTGATGTCCTCGCGGCCGCCGCTGGGCTAGCTCCGTTGCCTCCGGGAGTCGCCGCACTGCCGAGCCGCCGCCGCTAGACAGACCGGCCGGGTCGATCTTTGTCGAACTAGCCGGCGATCGCGGGACGGTTGGTTGATGCCGCCCTGACTTCACCGGCAGTGGGCACACTGGCCAAGGCGCCGCGGCCCATGCGCAGGGTGAGTGTCGTGCCCTGGCCCGGCCACGACGCGACGTCGAGCGATCCGCCGGCGAGACGAACCCGCTCGCGCAGCAACCCGAGGCCGACGTGGCGACCGCGCTCCGGCCGAACCTTGTCCGGCTCGAAGCCGGGGCCTTTGTCCTCGACGACGGCGATCACACTCTGCTCGTCAACGGTGAGCGAGAGACGTGCGTCGTCGACGTCGGCGTGCTTGATGACGTTGAGCAACGACTCCTGGAAGAACCGGTACAGCGTCACGGCCGTGACCAGGGGCAGCGGGTACGGCGAGTCGGGCCACTCGACCTCGACCTGCAGGCCATAACGCAGCTCCATGTCGTCGCGCAACGCGATAACGGCCTGCGCAAGATCGCCGTCGCGCAAGGCCGGCGGCCGGGTGCGGGCCATGACGGCACGCACCTGGTCCTCTGCCTCAGCTACCAAGTTGCCGACGTTCTCGAGCTCGCCTGCGTCGGCGGGACCACCCGACAGCACGCTGCGGGCAAGCATCAAAGTCTGGGCGACGGTGTCGTGTAGCTCCGCGGACAGCTGTCCGCGCGCGGATTCTTCGGCGGCGACAAGGCCAGAGAGCAGATCGAACATGCCGGCACTTGCGGTCTCGGCGGTACGCCGGTGCCGCGCGGCCACGTCGTCGGCCACCCGCACCCGCAGGTGCAGGGCGTCGAGTGTTCGCGCGAGTTCAAGAAGCTCGACGCTGGTTGCTACCGCGATCCGGTCCTCAGCATTGCCGATCGACGCCGCCGACGGATCCTGGAGGCGGCGAATCGCGTCGTCGCGCAACTGGCGAACGGTGTGCGCAAATCGTCGTCCGGCCAGCGCACCGACTGCGGTCGCCACGCCTGCGGTAAAGACGGCGACGGTGAGCGTCAGCACAGCCGCCCTGTCCAACCGTCCTGCCGCGTTCAAGCCCACGGCAACGACACCGAGCGTCGCGATGCTGCCAACGCCGACGAGGCCACCCGCCCACACTGCGAGCGGAAGGCCGTCTCTAATGCGCGGCAGTCTCACCGCGCGAACTCCGGCTTCGAGACGAGTCCGGTGGTGGTCCAGTCTTCGACCCGACGAGCCGGCCCCATGTCTGCCGCGTCCATCTCCGCCTCGAGATCGCGAAGCGACGGGTCGGCGGCGAGAGCGATCGCGCCGAGCAACGAGGCAACGGCACGCTCGACGGAGTGCAGTTCGTCGACGATGTCGGTGACTGCGTCCTCGCCGGCATTCGCGCTGGCCAACCGGGCAAGCCGGGTCGCCGATTCGCGCAGCATGCCAAGTGCGGGAGCAGTGTCGGCGCCGATGTCACCCAAGGAGCGGGCGGCCATGTCTGCGGCGTCGGCGCGCGCAAGCGCCTCGTCGCGCGATGCCGAGAGTTCGGCAACCGAAAGCCACGACTTGGCCTGGCCGACGAGGACGGCGGCGAGGCCGGTCTCGCGACGACCGAAGCTACCGCCACCGATTGCGCGGTGGGCGATCAGGACGGCCATCGGCTGATCGGGATTGCCAACGACTGCCGAACAGAATGGGCGTTCGTCATCGGTTCCGATGAGTACGCCGCCGGCACCAAGGGCGCGCAGCACCCACGGCGCGTCGAACGCGGTGGCGTCGTTGCGTCGGTTGGTGTGGCCGCTCTCGTCGCCGGTGTAGACGACCGGGCCTTCGTGCTCCACGACGACCAGTTCGACGTCGGCCCCGCCAAGCACGCGGGCGGCAGCGGTAAGGACGACGCGGGCCGAGACATCGATCGAATGCGAAATCGCCTGCTCCTGCCCGCGAGCGAGTTCCGCGAACAGCCTGGCTTCGGCGGACTTCGTCGTCTGCTCGTCGAACGACATCCACAACACCAGAACTGGCACTAGCAGACCGAGCAGGCCGAAGGATGCGTGAACGGCGAGCCATGCGCCGAGCAGGCCGATGCTCGTGGTCGCAGCAGCGTGCACGCTGTGCAGACCGGCGTCCTCGAAAATCATTGGTACGAAGCGCTCGCCACCCATGATCGACAGCGGGATCGCCGACAACACCTGGTTGCAGAACCACCAGACGACCATGCCGATGAGTGCAGCCCCGACCCCACCGCCAAGATGGACGACGACGAGCGCGCCCATCATCGTGGCGACGAAGTACTGCGTGAGGTTGTACTGCACCTTCAACACTGACTTGCGGGTGATCAGCAATGTCGGGAGTAGACCCGCGACAACCGCCACGACCGACCACCAGCCCGGAGCGAGCAGGAACGCGGCGGCGACCACACCATCTGTCAACGAGAACGTCACGCGCTGCCGAGCAACCGTCACGTTGATCAGCGCGGTCTCGCAGATCGCGACGGCGATCGCCAGCATCGGCAGGCCGAACCAACCCGGGCTACCCCAGGGCAAGTGCGCGGCAAGGACAACAGCGCCGCCAAGGAGCGCGACGCTGATGCACCGGAGCCGGTTAGCTGGGCTCACGCGCTGTCACCCCAGTACGAGGCTGACCACAGCCGCGATGCCCACATCCGCGAGCCCCACATCCGAGCACTCCAAAGGCGAGAGTCGAAGGTCACGTCAGACCAACGGCGGGCGTCGAAGCTCGCAGCTGCCCAGCGACGGGCGTCCCATCCGGCGGCACTCCAGCGACGCGCGCTCCAGCGGCGGGCGTCGAACGCGCCACCGGTAAACAGATCGCCCCACAACGGTGCGGTGGAGAACCACCGGAACACGTTCAGGCTCTGCTCGCCCGTGTCGTTCGAGCCGTAGTTGCCATTCGGGACATTGACGATGCCTTGTCCGTCAGCCTTGCTGCCGCCGATGTTCGATGCAGCGTCGCGGATTGCTGACTTGACCTGGAGCGGGCTCGCCGACGGGTGCGACTGCAGGTACAGGGCGGCAAGGCCACTGACGATCGCGGTCGATTGGCTGGTGCCCGAGCCACGGAACAAACCGTTCGGCTGGCGCGCGTTCGGGAACTCCTGGGCGATCTCCGAACCCACCGGCATTTCACCGAGGATGTTCACGCCCGCAGCGACAACGTCGGGCTTGCTGACGCCGTCCACGTTCGCGAACCCACTGAACGGGGCGACGATCGGCGACTTGCCGGTCGTGTCCGCGGCACCGACGGTGATCGATGCGGGGGCAAAGCCTGGGTCACCGACAACGCCGGGGGTGTTACCCGCGGCCACGACGACCGTGACGCCAGCAGCGCGGGTCAGGAGGACCGCGAAGTTCAACGGGTCGATGCCGTAACGGGTCGCCGGCGGGTCAACGCTAAGCGAGAGGTTCGCGACGTCG
>DASRZB010000296.1:0-8738 GCA_035653855.1 Acidothermaceae bacterium
CTCGCCAATCGGGGCCGTGGGCGACGACCGCGGCCGTGTAGCGCGGGTCCACGTCGACATCCGCTGGGTGCCAATCTCCGGTAGCACCGGAAATGGTCGAGCCGCTCATGCCGACCGTGACCGACCGCAGCGGGAAGGCGATGCCACGGCCGATCGCTTTCCCGTACGCCTCCTTGCGCGACCAGACAGTCATGAATGCGCGTTCGCGGTCGGCAGCACCCATCGCCGCAAGTTCGCGCAGTTCGTCGGGTGAGCAGACTCGAGCCGCAACCTGCGAGAACCGAGCCAGCTGACGCACCCGTTCGACGTCCACCCCAACAGGTCGAGTCGCTACAGCGACAACGACATACGCGCCGCTGTGCGCGATGCTCACGAACAAGTCGCTCAGCGAGCCTGCGAGAACAGGTCGCCCGCTCGGCTCGATGCGGACGACGACAGCATCGGGTGACACGCCGCCGAGAGGCGCGACCGCGGAACGGAGCAACGCTCGGCCGAGCACGAAGGCGCGGCGTCGCGCCTCGAGCCGCATACCGGCGGCGCGCATCCGCTCCGCTTCGGGCAGGCGTGAGATGAGCGCATCGAGCTCGGCGGCGGACATGCCCTCAGACGAGGTCGCTGCGACCGTGACCATGTCACGCATCGAAGCCTCCAGTGCGCACCGGCCGACCGCACGGCACGGCCATCCGCCATCTTCTCGCACCCAGCCCGCGCAAACGGACGGCGGCGCTGCCTGATCGGCAGTGCCGCCGTCCGTTTGAGATTGGGGCTATGAACTGAACTGCATGGTGCTCAGCGTCGCCTTCACTGTTGTCGGCGAGCCGTTGCGCGTGATGCCGATCGTGACCGTCGTCCCGGACTTCTCCGACCGGATCGCCTGCTGTAGCGCGGTTCCGTCGGCGATCGCCTTGCCGTTGACCGAGGTGATCAGGTCGCCGACCTGGATCCCGGCGGCCGCTGCAGGACTGCCCGCCTCGACGGCTTGCACGAGTGCGCCGCCGGTTGCATCGGCCACTGACACGCCGAGGAAGGTGCCGCTCTGCGTCGTCTGACCGCCTTGGCTGGTGGCACCCTTGCCCGCCTTCAGCGAGGGAAGGTCATTGACGACAGTGTTGCTCGGAATGCTGAAGCCGATGTTCTGTGCGGGCTCACTCGTCGTGCCCGACGCGACTGCGACGTTGATGCCGATGACTTGACCGGTGCTGTCGACCAGCGGTCCACCACTGTTGCCGGGGTTGATCGCAGCGTCGGTCTGCAGCAGGTTCGACAAGTTGTCGCCAGTGCCGGTGAGGGTGCGGCCCTTCGCCGACAAGATGCCCTCGGTGACGGTCGGCGCGCCACCGTAGCCGAGCGCGTTGCCAACCGCGAGAACACTGTCGCCTACTGCAGCGGTATCGGAGTTGGCGAACGTCGCAGGCTTCAGGTTCGTGACACCCGAGATCTTGATGACGGCGAGGTCTTGCGTGGTGTCGATTCCGACGATGGACGCCGGGTGCGTCCCGCCGTTATTAGGCAGCGTCACCGTGATTGCTGTCGCGCCATTGACCACGTGCGCGTTCGTCACGATCTCACCGTCCGCGGTGATGATGATGCCGGTTCCGGCGCCACTCTCCTGGAAGCCACCAAACCCACCGAAGCCGCCGAAGCCGCCCTGACCGCCCGCACCGGACGACGTGATCGTGTCGTTGATGAGGACGACGGACGGCTCGATACGAGCGAGCGCGGTCTTCACGTCGGCGGTGACCGACGCGGCCTGCGGCAGTGAACTGACAGCTGGGGTTGTTGCGGCCGCGGTCGACTTGCCCGAGTGGTCGTCGACAATGTGGACGACGGTCCCGCTGGCCGCGGCGGAGATGACGACGGCCGCAACGACGACTGCAGCCGCAGTGCGGACGCCGTGGCGGGGCCTCGCACCAGCCGCTAGCGCTGCGTCAGTCGTTGGGATGCCGGTTCGGCCACCACCGGCGATGACGTCGGCGGGCGCGCCTGCGAATGGCGCGGCGGGGTCGTATGGCGCCGCAGCGGCGCTGTCACCAGCTGCGGTCTCGTCGGCCTGTGCTTGCGTGGGCGTCTCGTCCATTCGCGACCACCACGGCGGAGTCACGCCTGCTGGCACGCTCGGTACCGGTCCAGCCGGTGGGGTCGGCGTGAGTGGTAGCGCCGGTGGGGTCGGCGTACCTGGCGCGAAGGGCGCGAACGGAGTCGGTGGTTGTTCGGGCGTCACGTCGCGCTCGCCGTCAGGCCTGGTCTCGTCGCTGGTATCCACGTCCGCTCCTCATACTCGTCACTATTTCGATGTCGCCGCGACAACAGACCGGCGACTGCTATGACCTAACGTGCCTCCAGAAGCTGGAGGTTTCCTGTGACAAACATGAAAGCCAGCGAAGAAATTCAGTCTCGGCTGGAGGAAGCGCCGCCTCGGTTACGTGTGCAGTTGTGCACATGCTGCAGATTCGTGCACAGCTTTCGGGGTTCGAACGTGGCTGCGAAAAGTGTCGGCGGTCGTGGATAGCTTCGTTGCATGTTGATCGCCGAAGCCGATGTCGACGTCTATGTCGATGACAGCGCCGCTGCCGCGTCGTTGTTGCCGGACGCCGGGGCGGGGTGGTCGGTGGAGGACCTGCTGGAATTCGAGCCAGGTCGCTTCATGGTCAGCTACTTGTCGTTGCTGGACGTAGACAGTCTCGATGAGAGGTCCGCGTCGGTGGCGTTGACGTTGGTGGAACGCCAGCAGGCGTGGCTAGCCGAGTTGGCGGTGCGGCTGACCGCCCAGGTCGCGGGTCCGACTCCACCACCTGATCCGGACAGCAGGGATCCGTTGGGCCGCGACAGCATCGACGGCGGGGTGAACCTGGTCGCGGCGACGTTGGGGATGACCACCGGCGGCGCACAGACCCGAGCCGATGTGGCCCGCAAGATCACCGAGTCGCTTCCGCACTGCCAGTCGATGATGGCGGCGGGGTTCATGGGGTATCGGCAGGCGCAGCTGGTCGCCGAGGCTGTCAACGACGCCGGGCGGGGTGAACTGGGTATCGCCGCGGTCGAGGCGAGGGTCGCGTCTCGCATCAAGGCCAAAGCTGGCCGGCGTTTCGCCGAACGCTTCGCCGCGCGGTGGTGGCCGCGAACCCTGATCTGGTGCTCGCCGAGCACGCGGCGGCGCGCAAGCACCGTTGGGTGGAGAAGGTCGACTTCCATGACACGGTGATGAGCTACCTGCAGATCACCATGTCCGCTATCGACGCAGAAACCGTGTGGCTGGCCATGGATGCCACCGCGATGCAACTGCAGGCCGCCGCCAAGACCGCCGGCCTCATGGATGAGGGCATCGACGCCTACCGCGCTGATGCGTTGGTCGTCTGGGCGAACCACGCGCTGGCTGATCCGAAGGCACCCCGACGGCACGGGCGGCGTCATCAGGTCCAGTTCGTCACCGACCTCCCGAGCCTGCTCGGCTTGGCCGACAACCCTGCTGAGCTCCTCGGATTCGGCCCCATCCCCGCGGCGCTGGTCCGCGACAGATCGGCAGCGGCGGACTGGTTGCGGCTCGTCGTCGACCCTGTCAACGGCTACCTGCTGGACTTCGGCACCGTCATCTACCGGCCACCGGCGGAACTCGCGGACTTCGTGATGGCCCGCGACCGGCGCTGCCGCTTACCCGGCTGCAACACCCGGGCGACCGTTTGCGACATCGACCACAACGTCCCCGCCCCGCGCGGCGACACCTCGGCGAAGAACTGCTGCTGCCTATGCCACCGCCACCACCAACTCAAAACCTTCGGCGGCTGGACAGTGCAACTCAAACCCGACGGCTCTTGCCTGTGGACATCACCTGGCGGCCGCGAATTCGTCTCCGATCCGCCGCGCCAACTCGATTGACGTGTGGGCGGAACAGTTGCCATTTGGAATCGTCGTCGGCCGGAGTCGCCGTCAGTGCATACGGTCGTCGCCCGGAACTCGGCTACCGCCACAACATGGGGCTACGCGGGCGTCGGTGCCGATCGCGTTAGTGAAGCAGTTGCGCGTTCAGCAGCGAGGCCGACGAAGGCTTCGAAGAGCCTGCGGTCGTCGAGCTGCTCCGGATGCCACTGGACACCGAACACCGGTCGGCCGTCTGCAGCCTCGAGCGCTTCCGGCGTCCCGTCGTCGGCCCGTCCCACGATCCGAAGCCCTGGCGCGACCCGGTCGACGGCCTGGTGATGATGGCACGCCGTTGGCACGCCGGCGCCCAACGTGCGGCCGATCCAGCTGTCGGAGTCAAGGGTGACGGCCCGCGTGCTGAAGATGCCACTGCCTTCGGCGTGCGGCAAGAGCCCTTCAATCTCAGGCAAATGCTGGATCAGATCACCACCGAGCGCGACGTTGAGTACTTGGAGCCCACGGCAGATACCGAGCACCGGCACACCTGCCTCGACCGCCGCGCGGACAAGCGCGAACTCGGCGTTGTCGCGGTCGGCCCGAAACGGCCCCGCAGCCGGGTGCGCTTCCGCGGAATACGTCGCTGGGTCGACGTCCGCACCGCCGCTGATCACCAAACCGTCGAGTGCCGGCAGCACGTCGAGCACTCCAAAAGCCGCGGGCGGCACCAGAACGACTGCGCCCCCGCTTGCGGCGATGGCGTCGGTGTAGAGCGTCGACTGGATGTCCGCCAACCGATCCCACACGCCCCAGCGCGCGTCCTCACGGTACGTCGTGAGCCCGATGATCGGTCGTCCCATGACCCTCGTCCTTCGGTTACTCAACCTGTCCCGCACGGCCATCAAAAGGTATCGCCGCAGACCATTCAGTTCTGAAGAATTGTTTCGAGCCCGGCCGGCAACGGCTCGCTGTGCACGATCCGCAGGCGCTGGGTGGGACGGGTCAGCGCGACGTAGAGATCGTTCGCGCCGCGGGCCGACGCGGCGAAAATCCCAGCCGGCTCAACGAGCACCACGGCGTCGAACTCCAGTCCCTTGGCCTGGCCCACGACGAGCACACCCACCGGCGCGTCGAGGGCGCCGGACCCTGACGCCACTGCCCCGGCCGGCAGCGACGCGGCGAGAGCGAGCTGAAGTGAGCCAACATGCGCAGCGGGGGCGATGACGGCGAGCCTGCCCTCGCCGAGCACATCGAACTCGGCGCGCACCACATCGACGACCGCGTCGATGTCACCGGGCTCGATGCGATGAGCCGTCGGCGCCACATCACCATCGCGCACCGAACGCGGTGCGGTCGCCGTGACGCCCGCGGCCTCGAGCATCGCCGACGCCAAGACCATGACCTGCGCGGGCGTGCGGTAGTTGACCGTCAACTCGGTGAGCCGCCAGCGACCCTCGACGTACGGCTCCAAGACCTCGGCCCACGAATGAGCACCCGCCGCTGAACCGGTCTGCGCAATATCGCCGACAAGCGTCATCGACTTCGCGGGGCAACGCCGCATCAGCAACCGCCACGCCATCGCCGACAACTCCTGTGCCTCGTCGACGACAACGTGCCCGTACGCCCACGTTCGATCGACGGCAGCACGCTCTGCCGCACTCAAGATCGGACCAACGTCTGCGAACCGACCAGCGAGCGCCTCCGCACTGACGAGCCCACCAGCGCCGCCGGAAATCTGCAGGGCGCCCTTCGCATATTCGATTTCGGCCGCTCGTTGCTGAGCTGCCTGCCGCTTGATCTCGTAGCCACCGGTGTCGTCGTCGCCAAGGAGTTCGGCGGCTTCGTCGAGCAACGGAACATCCGACACAGTCCATGGTGCACCGCGGTCGCGACGGAGCAACGCCCGCTGCGCGTCGTCCAGATGAGGTGCTGCCGCGGCCAACCGATGCGGCTCGGCGTACAGACCTTCGAGCAAGCTCTGCGGCGTCATCGGCATCCAGGTCAGGTTGACCTCGCGTCGTACGTCCGGTGATTCGCGCAGGTCCGCGAGCAACTCGGTGCGGTTGTCGGCCGAGAGTTGGACGCCGAGCAGGCGTGCGTACTGCGACGCCAACCCGTCAAGAATCTCCTTCACATACGACACCCGCGCGAGATTGTGCGGCCGACGATTGCGGCGCGCGTGTGCGCGCGCCGCAGCAACAACGTGCGGGCGTAACACCAACTGGTGACCTTCGACATTCAGCATGCGTGGGCCATCAGGGATCCGCTGCCGCTGCTCGACGGCGGCGGCGATCACGTCGGCCATGCGCACGTCGCCCTTCAACGCGACGACCTCGGCCACGTCATCGGTCGTCGCGACGACGCCGGGCAGCAACTCGCCTGGTGTCACCATCACGACACCGGTCTCACCCAGCGAGGGCAGCACCTTCTCGATGTAACGCAGGAACGTTTGGTTCGGCCCGACCAGCAGCACACCGCTTCTGGCTAGCCGTTCGCGGTGCGTGTAGAGAAGATACGCGGCGCGATGTAGCGCCACAGCGGTCTTGCCGGTACCGGGACCGCCCTGAACCACCAACACCCCAGGCAGTTCGGCCCTGATGACGTCGTCCTGCTCGGCCTGGATCGTCGCGACGATGTCGCCCATGCGGCCAGTGCGTTTCGCGTTGAGCGCGGCGAGGAGCGCGCCTTCACCCGACAGTGTCGAAAGATCACTCGCCTCGAGCCCGTCGAGATCCAGCACCTCGTCCTCGATCGCCGTGACGGCTCGGTTACGCGTCGTCAGGTGGCGACGCCGCACCACATCGCCGGGAGAGGCGGCCGTTGCTTGGTAGAACAGCCTCGCGGCCGGCGCTCGCCAGTCGATGAGCAGTTGGTGGCGATCCTCGTCGGACAACCCGATGCGGCCCACATATCGGCGTCCCTCTTCAACGGTGTCGAACCTCCCGAAGACCAGCCGATCCTCGACGGCTCGCAGCTGTGACAGGCGCTGCTCGTAAAGACCCGCGAACGAATCGCGCTCAGAGCGGTTCTGATGAGTACCCGAAGGAGCAGTAGCCCGGACGGCGATCAGCTCGCGTTCGGTGCGGTCGCGCAGCTCATCGAGCCTGGAATACAAGCGGTCGACGTACCGCTGCTCGCGCACGAGTTCGGTCTCTACGTCAGCCACCGAACCCCTTCCGATCGTGCAGTACCGCCGATCGTGCGGCGTCTACCCTACCGGGCAGCCGCCAGCCACGCGCAGGTGACATTTGTCTGCGGCGATCCGGGCGCTAGCCCGATACGTTGGGTGGTAGCTCGATTGCACACAGACGAGGGAGGACGAAGCGTGATCGAGGCGCGCGATCTCAGCAAGAGGTACGGAGACAAGCTCGCGGTCGATCATCTGTCGTTCACTGTGCAGCCGGGCACTGTTACCGGCTTCCTTGGCCCGAACGGTGCCGGCAAGTCGACGACGATGCGACTCGTTCTCGGACTCGACCGTCCCGACACCGGTAGCGCAACGATCGAGGGTCGGCACTATCGCGACCTCGTCGAGCCACTACGAGTGGTTGGCGCACTCCTCGAGGCGCGAGCCGTTCACAGTGGTCGAAGTGCCTACAACAACCTGCTCGTGTTGGCACAGAGCCAAGGCTTGCCGCGTAAGCGCGTCGACGAGGTCATTGAGCTCGTCGGCCTGAGCAGCGTCGCCAAGAAGCGGGTGAAGGGATTTTCCCTCGGCATGGGCCAGCGGCTCGGTATCGCCGCCGCGCTTCTCGGCAACCCTGATGTCCTCGTGCTCGACGAGCCGGTGAACGGACTCGACCCCGAAGCGATCCTGTGGATCCGCAATTTGCTCAAGCGACTCGCGTCTGAAGGCCGCACAGTCTTCGTCTCCAGTCACCTGATGAACGAGATGGCCGTCACGGCCGACCATCTGATTGTCATCGGCCGCGGCCAGTTGATGGCCGACTGCACAACAGAGGAGTTCATCGAACGCAGCTCCGAGAAGTCAGTGCTTGTGAAGTCTCCGGACGTGACCCGGTTGGCTGAGGTCATCACGGCCGATGGCGGCGTCATCGCGAAAACGGACGGCGACGCGCTGACCGTTCGCAATCTTGCTGCACCGCGGATCGGGCATCTCGCCGCAAGTGCAGCCATCGAGCTCCATGAACTCGCTCCGCAGGCAGCATCACTAGAGGAGGCGTTCATGGAACTGACGCGAGGCAGCGCAGAGTACGAGGGGTCGATCGGCGGCGCGTCCGCCGAAGGGAGCGCGGCATGACGACCACAACCGCAATCCCGTCCGCCGTCACAGACGCTCCGTCCAGTGGGGTCAAGACGGCGCGCCTGCTGCGCTCAGAGTGGACCAAGCTCGTCACCGTGCGTTCGACGCTATGGTCGCTGCTCCTGCTCGCGCTTCTCACCCCAGGCTTCACCACGCTGCTGGTCTGGCTGAACGAGCACAACTGGGCCAAGGCCGACCCATCGCAGCGGGCCGCCATCCTTGCCGACCCGACCAGCTTCATTCTCGGTAGCGGCTTGGCGTTTAGCCAACTGACGATCTGCGTGCTCGGCGTACTCGTGATGGCAGGTGAGTATTCGACCGGCTCCATTCGATCCAGCCTGCTTGCCGTGCCGAAGCGCACCCCGATGCTGGCCGCGAAGTGTGCTGTCTTCGCCTTCGCCGTCTTCGTGCTTGGCGAACTCGTGGTGTTCCCGTCGTTTCTTCTTGGCGCGAAGATCATTCACAACCACGCGCCGGTATCGCTCAGTGACCCTGGCGTACTGCGGGCGGTCATCGGCGGCGGTCTTTACCTCGCGGTTCTCGGGCTTTTCGCGCTCGCGATCGGCGCTCTTGTCCGACACACCGCGGGCGCCATTACCGGTGTCATCGCGTTTGTGCTGGT
>DASRZB010000297.1:0-2174 GCA_035653855.1 Acidothermaceae bacterium
CGATTGCTGTCTGATTTTGAGCGGACCATCACGGCTGCCGCCGCAGTGCCGGAAGACCCGCTTGCCGCGCTGCACCGTCACCTCGCAGAGCGCAGAGAGGCGGTCGGCTGATGTCGTTCTGGCCGTTCAACGCCCGCCCGCTCGGCGTCCAGACCGCGCTGTCGGTCGGTGCATCCGCGGTCGCGCTGACCGTACCTGCTGGCTCGCTGTTCGCGGTGATCTCGATAGAGACCCAGGCCATTCGCTGGCGTGACGACGGCGTCGATCCGACCGCCACCACCGGGATATTGGTCCCGGTGACCAGCTCCTCGCCCTGGGTCTACGGCAGCACCTACGGCTTGTCGAAGATCAGCTTCATCGCCGTGACCGGCAGCGCGACCTTGAACGTGTCATTTTATGGCTGAGTTTCACTCCCACAACGCCGCTCGCGCAGCCCCCAGCGGTAGCATCGCCGCCAGTGCCGCTGCGCAGCCCGCAGGGCGCGTGAAGCCGGTCGCGGCTACTGCTACAGTCCCCGCAGCTTCCCACGCTGCACGGGCCGCGCAAGCGCCCATAGGCGGTGTCGGATGATGCGGCGAAAGCGCCCCTCGGGCACTTCCATATCGCCCGCCTCGGCGCTCGACGATCCTGCACTGTTGGCACCGTACTTCACCGGTGACAGTTGGTCGCTGTGGCGCGCGATATTGCGCGCCGCCGAGGGCCTGCCGCTGTCGCCCGAGCAGATGGTCACATTCCGCGAGGTCGCCGACCGCGACCCGCCAACGCGTCGAGTGCGCGAGTTGTGGGTCATAGCGGGTCGGCGCAGCGGCAAGGACAGCGTCGCCTCTGCCAACGCGACCGTGGCAGCGCTCGGCGATTACCGCCAGTTCCTCCGGCCAGGTGAGCCGGCGGTCGTCATGTGCCTGGCCTGCGACAGAGAGCAGGCGCGGATCGTCCACAAGTACGTCGCGGCCTACTTCCGTGCCATCCCGCTTCTGCGTCCGCTGGTCGCCCGTGAGACAGACGACGGCATCGAGCTGACAAACGGGGTCGAGATCGTCGTCGCCACCAATTCGTTCAGATCGGTGCGCGGCCGCACGATCCTCTGCTGCGTCTTCGACGAGGTTGCGTTCTGGCGCTCGGAAGACAGTTCCTCGCCTGACTTCGAGGTGTACAGCGCAGTCGAGCCCGGCATGGCTACGCTGCCGAATTCGATGCTGATCGGTATCAGCTCGCCCTATCGCCGCGGGGGCTTGCTTTACCGCAAGTACACCGAGGCGTTCGGCAAGCCCGACCCGGACGTGCTGGTCGTGCGCGGCCCGAGCATGCTGTTTAACCCGACGCTGCCGCAGCGCGTCATCGACGCCGCGATCGAGCGTGATCCCGAGGCCGCCGCGGCTGAGTGGATGGCAGAATGGCGCGACGATCTGGCCGACTACATCGACCGGCGCATCGTCGAGAGCTGCGTCATGCAAGGCGTTTACGAGGTGCCGCCGGATCCATCGACCGGATACGACGGGTTCTTCGATCCGGCGGCGGGAACCGGCACCGACAGCGCCGCGCTGGCGATCGGCCACCTCGACGCCGACGGCGTAGTAGTCGTCGACTGTCTGCGCGAGTGGCGCCCGCCCTTCATGCCGACGACTGTCGTCGCCGAGGCGGCTGCGGTGCTGCACTCCTACGGGGTTTCGCGCATCCTCGGCGACCGCTTCGCCGGGCTGTGGTCGGTCGAGCCGTTCACCTCCCACGGCATCACCTACGACCAGGCGGCGGCCCCCAAGAGCGACCAGTATCGGGACGTACTGCCGCGCCTCAACTCGCGCCGGCTGCTGATGCCGGACAACCGGCGGCTGGTGTCGCAGTTCTGCGGCTTGGAGCGGCAGACGACGCGCAGCGGCAAGGACTCGATCGCCGAGCCCCGCGGCAGCCACGACGATCTGTGCAACGTCGTCGCCGGGCTTTCCGGGATGCTCGCGTCCGGCGCCGCACCGGCCCTGTGGCATTCGTCGTCGTTGCTGGATAACGGCTCCGCCATCGCATGGCCCGCGCAGGCAGCCGGCGTGTTCGCCACGGTTGCGGCCGACGAAACGGGCGTTCACTGGTGCGTCTGGGCCAAGGACGAGATGCCGGCTGGCTTCACGCTGGCATTGGTCGACTTCGGGCGATCAAGCTTCTCCCGTCAATTAGTGATCGAG